>DATDPS010000057.1:0-2325 GCA_035292625.1 Lysobacterales bacterium
GACGCGCGCGAGCCGCCATTGCACCCGCTGCCAGAACGCGGTGCAATGTCAGCTTGTGAATCAAAGGTCTTTCTTGAATTTCAGAGGACTGAACTTGATACGCCGGCGATCCGCCTCCGGCCGGGTCAGGGGTTGCACCTCGCGCAAGGTTTCCAGACAACGCCCGACCAGCTCGTGATAGACCGCCGTGCCCTGGCTTTTCCACTCGACCTCGGCATCTTCCAGCGTACGGATGATTTTTGCCGGGGAGCCGGCCACCAGGCTGCGCGGCGGGCAGGTGAAGCCGCTTTTGACAAACGAGCCGGCACCCACGATGGACTCTTCGCCGATGATGGCTTCATCCATGACCACGGCATTCATGCCCACCAACGCGTTACGGCCGATGTGGCAGCCGTGCAGCACCGCGCCATGGCCGATATGGCCGTCGCTATCGACGATACAATCCATGTTCGGAAACGTGTGCATCACGCAGGTGTCCTGCAGGTTGGCGCCGGCTTCCAGCACCAGCCTGCCAAAATCTCCGCGCAGCACGGCATTGGGGCCGACATAACAGTGCGCGGCAATGATGACGTCGCCGATCAGCACGGCGGTGGGATGCACAAAAGCCGCCGGATCAACGACCGGGCTTATTCCATCGATACAGTAACTGGGCATGCAGATCCTTGGCGGGGCCGGGTACAATTAACATGATCACATACTAAGCATGTTATGCCGGAAATCCAATTCATGGTACCCGGCTGCATCATGGCTACATCATCAGACCAACAGGAACGAGACGTCATGGCTTTCAATAACATCCTATTCGAGGTAGCGGACGGGGTTGGCAAACTGACCCTGAACCGGCCGCAATCCCTGAACAGTTTCAACACGGAAATGCACGAGGAAGTGCGCACTGCATTCAAACAGGTGCGCGAAGATGCCGCGATCCGCTGCCTGATCATCACCGGCAGTGGCCGGGGGTTTTGTGCAGGCCAGGATCTCTCCGACCGGGCGGTCACGGCGCAAGATGGCGCTCCCGATCTCGGTGAGTCCGTCGAGAAATACTACAACCCGCTGATCCGCGGCATCATGACCTTGCCCAAGCCGGTCATCTGCGCGGTGAACGGCGTGGCTGCAGGCGCCGGCGCCAGCATAGCCCTGGCCTGTGATATCGTGCTCGCTGCCCGTTCCGCTAGCTTTGTGCAGGTGTTTTGTAAAATCGGCCTGGTGCCCGATTCCGGCGGCACCTGGAACCTGCCCCGCGCCGTGGGCCTGGCCCGAGCCAGGGGACTGGCGCTGCTGGGAGACAAACTCAGCGCTGAAAAGGCCGAAGCTTGGGGCATGATCTGGCGCTGTACCGACGACGATAAACTGCAGGACGAAGCGCTGCAGCTGGCCAGACACCTGGCCACGCAGCCCACCAAGGGTCTGGGCATGATCAAGAAACTGCTGACCGAATCGACCAGCAACAGCCTGCATCAGCAACTGGAACTGGAAAAACAGGCGATGAGCATACTCAGCCGCAGCCATGACTACCAGGAAGGCGTGGCGGCGTTCCTGGAAAAACGCGCGCCCCGTTTCAAGGGCGAATGATTTTACAATACGGCCAGGAATCTTTTTACCGCAAACGGGAATACTTCCATGAACCAAGCCTTTATTTGCGATGCCATCAGAACACCCGTTGGCCGCTATGGCGGCGGTCTCTCCAGCATACGCACCGACGACCTGGCCGCATTACCCATCAAAGCCCTGCTGCAAAGAAATCCCGGCGTGGACTGGAGCAAACTGGACGATGTGATCTATGGCTGTGCCAACCAGGCTGGGGAAGACAATCGCAATGTGGCGCGCATGGCGGCCTTGCTTGCGGGCCTGCCAGTGGGCGTTCCGGGGGCAACCGTCAACCGTCTGTGCGGTTCCGGTATGGATGCCATCGGCACGGCGGCACGGGCCATACGCTGCGGAGAAACCCGGCTGATGGTTGCCGGAGGCGTGGAATCGATGAGCCGGGCGCCATTTGTGATGGGCAAGGCAAGCAGTGCATTCAGCCGCACCACAGAGTTTTTCGATACCACCATAGGCTGGCGTTTTGTCAATCATCTGATGAAGTCCCAATACGGTATCGATTCCATGCCGGAAACGGCGGAAAACGTCGCTGCGGAGTACCACATCAGCCGGGCCGACCAGGACGCTTTCGCTCTGCGCAGCCAGCAACGCACGGCTCGGGCACAGGAAAACGGAGTGTTTACCGAAGAGATCGTGCCAGTGAGTGTATCGATCCGAAAACAGGAAGTGCGAATCGACCGGGATGAATATCCCCGCTCTGACACCAACCTTGAAGCACTGGCT
>DATDPS010000058.1:0-8080 GCA_035292625.1 Lysobacterales bacterium
CTGCTCAAGGTACGCTGTAGCCGGCGCAATTGCGGCTTCCTGCTGATCTCGTCATCTGGCAGATCCAGCGCGATGCGCATGAGCTCAAACAGATCGCCCCGCGGATCTTCACCAGCCAGGCGATGCAGTTCGCGGGTAGACAGACCACACCAGGGGGCGCGCAGCAGGGCCAGCCAGGCCACCCGGTCGGCGGGGTGGATGAGCGCCCGGGTGATGGCCAGCAGGTCATTCACCACCGGCCGGCTGGCCAGCGAGTCAACCTTGACGGCCTCGAACTCGATGCCCTGTTCGGTCAGCGCCTGCGCCAATGCGGCAAGGTGGCTGCGGGCTCGCGCCAGCACGGCAATTTTGGGCTGCTGCAGTTCGGCCTGGGCTTGCCGGATCAGCTCAACGGCCAGCCGTGCTTCGTCCTGGTCGCTGCTGTCGGGCCCCAGCGGGTGCACCTGAACCTGCCCACCCGGGCCAACTTCTGCATGCGTGTGGGCATAGGACACGGCCCCGGAATCGCGCTCATTGTGCTTTGGAAAAATATCGTTGAACTGCCGGTTGACCCAGTCGACGATCTCGCGGCTGGAACGGAAGTTGGACTCCAGCCTGCGGTAGTGCAGCGGAATATCAGCTACCCGGCCCCGCTGCACCACGTCGATGAACAGGCCGACATTGGCCTCACGAAAGCGATAGATGGACTGCATTGGATCGCCCACCAGGAACAGGCTGCGGCTGCCTTCTGCCTCCCAGCCGGCCATCAACCGGCTGAGCAGTTCGAATTGCGTATTGCTGGTGTCCTGGAATTCGTCCATCAGGATGTGTTCCAGCCGCACGTCTTCATCCAGCAGGACCTGTCCCGGATTATCCGCATCACCCAGGCACTCAAGCGCGTTCTCGGCCATGAACTGGAAGTCAGCCACCCCCTGCCCGGCGAACAACAGGTGCAGGTGAGCCAGCGTGTGTGCCAGAACCTGGCGGATATCATCGCGCAGGGCTGTGTTGTCCGTGCCAAGGTCGACGGGTGGCGTCAGCGCCATGCGTTGCAGGGCTGCGGTTGCTCCAGCGGTTTCAAACCACTGCGTGTAGATGGCTTTAAGCTCCGGAATCAAAGCCGCATCTGCGGCAGAAACACCTTTGAACAAGCTGCGGCTGATACCACCGGGCTTGCGCGCGGCATCGCCGGCGGTAAGAAACAGTTTGCTGAACAGGTGGGCCAGGCGCAGTCCGTCTGCGAGGCTGCCCGGCTTTTGCGCTGTCGCGAGGGAAAATTCCGCGGCGGCACAGCCCGGGTCATCCAGTGACTGGCCCAGTGCCGCCACCAGGTGCATGGCCGCCGCGAGAGGGCCGGCTCCCGCCGTGTCTGCGCCCAGGGCCGTTCTGAAGTGCGCCAGCTCCTGCTCTTGCCGGTCCTGCAAAACCTCTTGCAGGGTGGCGCTATCGATGCCCATTTTGCGCGTCCACTGGTCACGCACCGCCAGCATCGATACCAGCAGGTCCTGCAGTGCCGGGGCATTGCCATCAAGGTGCACCAGCAGCCGCACCAGCGCTTCGCGGGCGGCTGCGGACTGCGCTTCTGCCGCGGTGGCCTGGCCAAGATGCTCGAACAGGTTCTGCACCGCGCGGCGGTACAGCGGCTTGGGGTCTTCCAGCACGCTGCGCCCGGCCACGTGGCTGCCCCGCTCCGGGTCACGAGCCAGTAGCTGCACGCACAGACCGTCGATGGTGTAGACGCGCAGCCGACCCGGGTTTTTCAGCAGTTGCCAGCCCTGCTCGCGATCGCGCTGCAACACGGCGCGAGCCAGTTCGATGGCCAGGCGTTCGTGCTCATCCCCATTTTCCTGCACAGGCTGCGCGCCAGGCTGCATTCCCTTATGCGCCTGGTGCAAGCGCCTGACGATGCGCTCATGCATTTCCCGCGTGGCCTTGCGGGTGAAGGTGATGGCCAGGATGCGCTCGGGGCGGTCGACCCGGGCCAGCAGTTTCAGAAAACGTTGGGTCAGCAATTCCGTCTTGCCCGAGCCGGCCGGCGCCTGGACGATGAACGAGCGGGTCAGGTCAAGCGCCTCGGCGCGCTGGCTGGCGTCAGCTGGCCTGGTCATCATTCTCTCCTGCCGCGGCAAAGCCGCCCTCCCCATGCGCCAGGCACCAGGCTTCGCCTTCCGCCCGGCGCAGCAGGATATCGAGGCCTGCATAGCTGAGGCACTGCGGGTCGTACACGGCGTTGTCACACTCGCCGCGCACGATTTCACCGGCCAGCCCATCGATGCATCGTTGCCAGTGGCCAAACAGCGCTTGCCAGCTATCGAAGCGCTGGGCAAGGCCGCTGCGCCGGTCATCGAAGGACTTGATCCGGTCAAACTTTGCCGCCGGGTCCGCCGCAATTCCAGCCAGTCCACACTCGCCGCCGCGCACCGTGGCCAGGGCAATCCCGCCAAGCGCGGCACCCGCTTGAGCGGACAGCAATACGGCGTAAAGGGGCAGCTGGGCATGCCGCAGACGCTCCCGGCCCCAGCCCGTGGCGCTGCTGAAACTGCTCTTGTAATCGATCACCATCAATGAGCCGTCACCCAGGCGGTCGATGCGGTCGGCTTGCACCGTCAGCGGGTGTTCCCGCAGCTCATCTTTGATGCGCTGCTCCAGGTGCAATACCTCAAAGCCTGTACGACTGTGTTCTAAATCCAGCCATTCGCCCAGCAGTCTGACCAGCCGCTGCCGCTCCGCCTGGTAACTGACTTCCAGCAAACGCTGGCGGGCCTGGTGCTGGTGCAGTGCCTGATCCACCGCCCGCCGGATGCGGTCATCGCCGGGCCGGCCGGGTTCGCCTTGCTGCCCGCCTTCTGCTTGGGCGGTAAACAGGAAATACATGGCGCTGTGCATCAGGCTGCCGCGGAAGGCGGCAGCGGCGAAAGGAGCCGGCATGTCGTCGAATGAAGCTTGCATACGGTAGCGATAATAGGCCAGCATGGGGCAGCCGGACTGGTCACGAAACATGCCGGCGCCGCCTGGAATGGCCTGGGCCGGCACGGTGTCGACCGCGGGCCGCAGAGGTAAACCGGAAGCATCCGCCGCTGGCCGCAGCCAGGGGTGATTCAAATAACCGCGCAAGCTTTCCGTGCCGGGTGCCACCCGGGCATACCAGCTGGCCGGAGCTGCGCGCGCCACGTCGATCACAGGGAGGTGTTCCAGCAGCGGGCTGACCGCATTGGGCACGTCACCCGCCTGGCGGTTCCAGCTAAAACACAGCTCGGGTGCAATGGCGCCCAATAGCGCAGTCAAACGCTCGCAATAAGCCAGTTCACCCTCGGTTGTGCTGCGTGGAATGCAGCGGGCCGCCCGCGATGGCAAAAACGGATTGACCGTGGCTTGGGCCGGCCAGTTGGCGGCGTGCATGTTGGCCATCCATGCCGCGTCATAACGGCGGCCTGCCGCATCTTCGGGGCTGAGGACCTGGATGGGCGAAAGCGGGCCACCGCGCAGCGCCAGCGTGGCTTCCGCGCACATCGGGCGCAGCAGGTTCAGCGCTTCTGCATTTGAGCCAAATGGCAGGCCATCCAGTTTTTCCAGCAAGGCGCTGAATTGCTTGACGCAGCGCTTTACATCCACGCCCAGCGCCAAGGGCCCCGGCCAGCCCCAGGCGTGCAGGATATTGCAAAACAGTGCGGCCGCGGATGCTTGCGTGGTTGGTGTAGCGGAAGGTTTTAACAGAGCTTGATCGAGGCGGTTGATGCATTCCAGCAGAATGCGGCAACCATCATCCCGGTCGCGGCTCAATTCCTCACAGGGCTTGTGACTGGCTGCCTTACGGCTGACTTCACGCGGAGTCCACCAATTGGAGCCAATGCGGCGCAGATCGAGCTCCAATGAGGCCCGGGCAAAACGTTCACGGTCGGCGCCTTCCCAGAACGGGCTTAGCAACCAGCGCGAAATCGCCGGAAACTCGTGTGCGCAGTCCGGGCCACCGAGTGATAAAGCCAGTAATGCCAGAGCATCCTGAATCACCGGATGGTTGGAAAGGCGCTCGCCATGGGCGATATGGAAGACGCAATCCACCCGATCATCGAGGTCCAGTTGCTGTTCCGCTCCAATCACCCTGTCGAAGGTTTCGCGGATTTTTTCCGGCATGCCCTGCACGCCGTTGATCACCACCGCGATCCGCGAACATCCCGCCTGCAAGCGCTCACCGGCCCAGTGTGCGGCCGCCGCCAGCTCCTCCTCGAGTGAAGCAAAACTGCAACGTTTGATAGCGGGGGGCGCCGCTCCCGCTGGTGCTGCGCTGGTAACATCCACCCCCCGTTGCGCAAGCGCATCGAATAACTTTTGCTCCAGGCGGGTAATTTCGTGGAAACCGTCCAGTATGATCGACCCGGGCAAGTCACAGGGCAGCGCTGCATCAGACGCCAGGCGATGAACCAGGCCTTCCAGCCATCCTTCGGCACTGAGTACCTGGCGCGCTGCCAACTTTTCGGCAACGAAATGGCGCGCCGTCCAGAAGGTGCGTTCCAGCCAGGGGGTGTCCTCGCCTGTCCACCAGTGCTGTAGCAAGCGGTCGGCTGCGCGGGCCTGCCGCGCCGCCAGGTTGCGTTCCCCTTCCGCCAGGAAATCCATCTCCCTCTCCAGGATTTCCGCCCAGATCTGGATCAGGGTCCCGGCATCGACGGACGCCGGCGCCTCTTTGCCGTCCAGAAGACAGATCCTGACCAGCAGGTCTTCCACCCATTGCGAAAACACCGCTACCGGAGGGGCGATGATAACTTCCTTCGCTGCGTCGCGGCGCAAGGTTTCCGCCACGTGCATGTCGAGGCGCCGCTTGTTGGGCACCAGCGTCAGGCAAGGGGCGGTCTTGGCATGGGTGATGGAAGTTGCAGGCACGTGGCAGATTGTATGCCGTCCCGTTCGCAAAGCGTGATAAAGCGGCCATCGCCGGCCCAGATACCAGCGATTTCCCGCTTAAAGGCCACTACAATAGCCGCATGTGTGGAAAAGCTGCGGTTTTGAATCTGTCCTGGCGTGATGTATTCGACTATGCCTCGGCCTTGACGCCTCCGGCCAGTTTCCCGGCAGACCCGGTTTCACGCATCAATATTTCCCCGTCCCGCCTGCGGCGTAAGAGCGAACCCGATTCCATGGTCTGGGAAACCCTGCCAGTGATCCACCGCGGCGAGGGCGTGGACCAGCCCGCAGAAGCCATCTGGCCTTTTATCCCGGTGTACTCGGAAGGCCGGCTGCCAACCAACCAGGACGGCCAGGTCATATCGACCGCCAATGCCCGCCTGCGGCGCGAAGTCAAGCCTTTTGCGCCCACGTTCATGGCAGCGTGGGCGGCAGGCTCACGCGTGGTCGTGGTGGTGTCGTGGTTCTATGAATTCGACGGCCGGGTGAAACCGCAGGTGCCCTATGCGGTGTTTCCAACCAACGCACCGTATTGGCTGATGGCCGGGTTGGCTCGCCGCACGGTGATGGCGGATGGCGGGAATCACCTCTCGGTTGCCGTGATCACGGTTGACCCGAATGCGGTGCTCAAATCGGTCGGGCATCACCGCAGTCCGGCCTTGCTGCATTCGGGCGAAGAAGCCAGATTGTGGCTGCATGGCACGCACCAGGAGGCGCTGGCGCTGTTGCGGCCGCATGAAAATGAAACGATGGGGGTCGATCAAGTGCCGATGGGCATCAAGATTCCAGGCAATGAACGTGTCGCACTGCCTGCCAGCCTGCTCGTTCGCGGCTGCTCAGGGTGAAGCCAGATTCAGGGTTTTTTGCCTGAGGCTCTCTCCAGTTGGGTTGGAATGTACTCGATCGCCGTCATGGATAAATCGTCACTTTCCCGGCTGGCCTCAAGCTCTGCATCGGTTTCGATTTTGCGTGCGGTCAGCGAGTAACTGCCACGCGCTTCTTCGGTTCCACGCCGCTTGCGCGCGGCCCAGACATCCCGCATCGAAGAATTGGACTGGTGTGCATGACCGCGGAAGCTAAGGTTGTGCAACTGTGGGTGTTGCGCGGGCTGGTGCAGATAGCGCGAAACTTTCTTCCGGTTCCCCTGCCTGGCGCGGTTACCGTTCCGCGTGGTTTTTGCCACAAACCAGATCAAACCGGCAGCACAAACTGCGATGATAATTACGAAATACATCATTTCCATTTTCGTCACCTCAATGTCCCACCGTTGCCTGTGGGGTCACTTCGTGGCCGGGGTCACCCGGAGTTTACCACCCCCAGGGCTGCTTGATGTTTCTGACCTCTGCATAACGCGAGTTTTTCCCGGAGTGGGAAGCGTTGGCTTCACCCTTGATGGAGCGCACCCGATCCAGTTTGGTCTGCAATTGCTCCGCCTTATGGGTACCAAAATTGTCCATCTGGTCGGGTGGTTCTGTTGGGTCTCGCAACAAGGGCCGTTTGACCGGTGTGAACTCAAACTCTGCCATGATTTCCTTGTTGACCGGTCCGTAGCGGTCTTCCAGCAGCGCGCGCAGGCTACCGTTGATGCGTGGATTACTGGAATTAGTGTGCATCAGTTCTTTTTTGCGCAGCAATCGATCGGTAAACGAATGCATGGCTCCAGTCCAGCCAGAATCTTTAGCATTGGTCGCGCTGAATTCCTGGTGATTGGGCCACCCCCATGGGGTGGGAGTGCGTTGGATTTCACGTTCGATTGCAGGCGTGATGGTGCGTGCTTTGCCACGCTGGCGTGTGTTTTTACGATCGCTGCTTGCAGCAAATTTGGCTGCTGGCATCGCGCGGCGCTTTTGCTCGGCGTTCAGGGTTGGGAGTGCGCGCGAGTTGCGGGTAAACAGGCGGATGCAAACGACACAAACCACGCCGATAAGGATTACTGCTGCGATGTAATACAGGTATTCCAACTTGAAAGCCCACTTTCCGGCCTGGCTTTGTGTCCCTCCACGGGCCATGGCTTTGTTTATTCAGTGCAACGTGCGGCAAATTCCGCGCACGGACGAAGCGCTGACTAAAGACTTTCAAATTCCTTTTGATCCCTGTCTGAACCGCCGGGCCTTAACTGCACCCCGGCACAGTGCCAATGCAACCAGCTGTCCGTGTGTGAACAGATGATCCGAAACAATGACAGTTAACCGCCATTTTCCGCGCTGTGCTCCCGCTCCGCGCCGAGTATGGTCGATACCCTCTTTTTTAGTATATACCAATTTTCTGCCCGAGTTTGCGCTCAAGGTGCTCGCCCAGGCGCAGGGCCAGGGCGACGATGGTGAACGTAGGGTTGGCCCAGCCCGCCGTGGCGAAGGTGGAGCTGCCGGTGATGTAAAGGTTGCGATAGCCGTGCACGCGGCAGTCGCCGTCGACTACCCCATGCCGCGGATCGGCGGCCATGCGCGTGGTGCCCATGTGGTGATAGCCGCCGATGGGGTTGTTGCTCACGGTGCGGTCGTAGGGTAGTTCCAGCCCCTCGTCCCGCACCCATTCACTGAGCCGTACATCGCCCAGGCCGAGGCGTCGCAATTCACCGCCGATGGCCAGGGTAAAAGCGCGAATACTGTGCTTGTCCTGTGCGCTCATATTCCATTGCAGCTCCACCCGCGGCAGGCCCAGCGGATCCCGCTGGGTGGCAGACAAGCTTACGCGGCTGGCGGGATTGGGCGCTTGCTCGGCGCGGGCGATGAGAAACAAGCCACCGCGCCTGAGTTTCAATTGCGCGGCGCGCACCACGCCTGCCAGCCGACGGTCCGCCCAGGAATCGAGTTTCTTGTAAGCTCGCAGCATCAGCAGGCCGAGGCGGTCGGGGTTCTTGTTGTCCTTCATCCAATGGTGGAATACCTTGCCCGGTGCGGCCTGCAGGTGGGTAACCGTGGCATGCAGCACCAGGGTGATGTTGCGGGCGGCGCGCAGGTCATCGCATTGCGTTTGGCGATAACCGGACTCTGGTGAGAGGTGCCAGAAATCGGTGCGCACCACGGCTGGGCCTGGAAATCGATTGCGTCCAGCGGCGCACAGCGGCCGCCCCAGATGTTGATGGTGCCGCCGACGAAGCGCACGCGCGAATCGCGCAGGTCGTAATAGCGCATACCGGTGCTGGCGCCATCATTGAATTCCTGCGCTTGCTCGTCATAGCGCAGACCGCCGCTTTCCAGTA
>DATDPS010000059.1:0-12766 GCA_035292625.1 Lysobacterales bacterium
AAGCCAGGCCCTGAAAGTAACTTTTGTCCTCCACCCCAACCTGCGTATTGAAACGTGCCAGGCGCAGCGCAGCGCAGGCGGCAAACAGAAACGCGGCAAGCCAGCCGAGCTTTCCCGCCAGGGGCCCCAGTTCCCTCATGCTGGACAGCGACCAGTTGAAGGCCAGCAGGGCTGGGGCCAGGCCAAAGGAAATCAGGTCGGAAAGGCTGTCGTACTGCACCCCGAATTCGCTTTGTGTATTCGTCAGCCGTGCCACCCGTCCATCGAGCCCATCGAGGAAGCCGGCAACGATAATGGCAATCACCCCGGCCGTGTAATGGCCATTGATGCCGCTGATGATGGAATAGAAGCCGGCAAACAAGGCTCCGGTGGTCAGCGCGTTGGGTAAAAGGAACACACCTTTGTGGAATTTCTTTTCATCAGAATCCATACCGGGCACACCTCTTCCACGACGGTCAGGAATCATAACATTTTGCCACCGCAGTCCACAGAAACACTGCTGCCGGGGGCTGACATTGTGATATAACAACGCCGTTGATCAATGCAAGGAACGCAGACATGAACACATCCACCTACCTGGGCTTCACCGCTGCTTCGATCCTGGCAGTATCCGTTGCAGTTCACGCCCAGAACACCACCGTTTATACCTGGACCGACGAAAATGGCGTGGTCCATTATGTCGATACCCCGCGTGACAATCCCGCTGCCATTGCCATCGATGCCCCGGAAGCCTACCGCCCGGGAACGGAAGGAGTCTACGCGGAAGCGGAACCAGCGGCCGCCCCTGAGGGAGAAGAAGCGGAACCCGTGCAATCCTATGCCGATGAACAACGGGCGCAGATGGCCGTGAAACGCGAGAAGGCGCAAGCCACCCAAAAGGAACGCGAGATGCTGTGCGCCGAAGCGCGCAAACAACGCGCCCGGCTGGAACCGTCGCGGCGGGTATATTTCACCAACGACCAGGGCGAGACCGAGCGCCTGGATGACCAAGAGCGTGTTCGCATGGTGGAGGAAGCGAAGCAGCAAATCGACCAGAATTGTGACTGATAGTTACCAGCGATGCGAGCCAGCAAGTTCCACCTGTTTACCACCCGCGAAACCCCGGCCGATGCGGAGATCGTCAGCCACCAGCTGATGCTGCGCGCCGGCATGATCCGCAAACTTACCGCGGGCATATATACCTGGACGCCTTTAGGATGGCGCGTGCTGCGCAAAGTCGAGAACATCGTGCGCCAGGAGATGGACCGCGCCGGATATCTCGAAATGCTGATGCCGGCTGTTCAGCCGGCTGAATTGTGGCGGGAGACGGGGCGCTGGGACGATTTCGGCGGGCAGCTGCTTAAAATCCAGGACCGTGGCGGGCGCGAGTACGTATTCGGCCCGACCCATGAGGAAGTCATAACCGACCTGGCGCGCAACGAACTGCGCAGCTACAAGCAACTGCCGGTTACTTTTTACCAGATTCAAACCAAATTCCGCGACGAGATCCGGCCCCGCTTCGGCGTCATGCGCGCCCGCGAATTCCTCATGAAAGACGCCTATTCCTTTCATATCGATGCGGCCAGCCTGGAATCGACCTACTGGGAGATGTACGAAGTCTACTCGCGCATCTTCACCCGCGCCGGGCTGACGTTCCGTGCCGTGCGTGCCGACTCGGGCGCCATTGGAGGGAGCGCATCGCATGAGTTCCACGTGCTGGCGGATTCCGGCGAAGACCTGATCGCATTTTCCACCGGCTCGGATTTTGCCGCCAACATCGAGCTGGCGGAAGCGCCCCTACCGGGCATCACACGGCCTGAACCGGCCAGTGAATTGCAGTTGGTGGATACGCCGCAGGCCCACACCATCGACGAGCTGGTGAGCCAATTCGATGTTCCCATTGAGAAAACCATCAAGACCCTGATCGTCGAGGCGGCGCCCGGTGCTGACTCCGCTTTCGTGGCCCTGCTGGTGCGCGGAGACCATAGCCTGAATGAGGCCAAGGCGGTGAAGCTCAGCAGCGTGGCCAGCCCGCTGCGCTTCGCCACAGAAGAGGAAATCCGCGCTGCCATCGGCGCCGGGCCTGGATCATTGGGCCCGGTCAAGTTACCCATCCCGTGCATTGCCGATCACACCGTGCGGGTCATGGCCGATTTCGTGGCCGGCGCCAATATCGATGGCAAACACTATTTCGGCATCAACTGGGATCGCGATGCCACCGCGCCGGCGCATGCCGATCTGCGCAAGGTAGTGGATGGGGATGCCAGCCCGGATGGCAAGGGCAAAATCAAGCTGGCCCGCGGGATTGAAGTGGGGCACATATTCCAGTTGGGCACCAAGTACTCGCAGGCGCTCAACGCCGTTGTGCTGGGCGAAGACGGAAAAGCCCACGCCATGCCCATGGGGTGTTACGGCATCGGCGTCTCCCGCATCGTCGCCGCCGCCATCGAGCAAAACCACGATCAACGGGGCATCTGCTGGCCGGAACCGCTGGCGCCCTTCCAGGTGGCCTTGCTACCCATGAATGCGCGCAAATCGCACCGGGTTCGCGAGGCTGCGGAGAAAATCTACGCGGAACTGCTCGCAGCCGGAGTCGAAACCCTGCTGGATGACCGCGACATCAGGCCCGGGGTCATGTTCAATGACATGGAACTGATCGGCATTCCACACCGGGTGGTCATCGGCGAACGCGGCATCGACAGCAATGAACTGGAATACCGTTACCGCACGGCGGCGGAGAACGAAGTCATTCCGCTGGAGGGGGCCGCCGACGCCATTCTCGGGCGTTTGGCCAAAACCTGATGCCATAACATGGCTGGCACCAACACCCGCTCAATCAACCGAGACGCCGGATGCCGATGGCATCACGGATGCGCTGCAGGAAAGGTGTGGCAAAAGCCCGCGCTTTCACCGCGCCCCGCTCCAGCACTTCTTCTATCTTGCCGGGCTGCGCCACCAGCGTGTAATAGCGTTCACGCGCTTCTGCCAGTTCCGCATTGATCAATTCGAAAGCCTTTTGCTTGGCATCACCCCAGGCAATGCCCTCCCTGTAAGCTTGACGCATTTGCTCCCGTTGAGTCGGGCTGGCAAACGCGGCATAGATGGTAAACACGGCGGAGTCAGCGGGATCCTTGGGCTGGCCTGGCTCGAGGGAGTTGGTGACGATCTTCATGATGGATTTGCGCAGCTGTTTTTCCGGCAGCCACAATGGGATCGTATTGTTATAACTCTTGGACATCTTGCGCCCGTCCTGGCCGGGAAGCACCGCCACGTGCTCTTCGCCGGTGGCCTCGGGCAATTCAAACAGTTCGCCATAATGGTGGTTGAAACGCTGGGCGATGTCCCGCGCCATTTCCAGGTGCTGCACCTGGTCACGGCCCACCGGCACCTCGTTGGCCTTGAACAGCAGGATGTCCGCCGACATCAGGACCGGGTAACAGAACAGGCCCATGGTGATGGCAAAATCCGGGTCTTCGCCCACATCCAGGTTCTCCTGCACGGCGCCTTTGTAGGCATGGGCGCGGTTCATCAGCCCTTTGGCGGTGGAACAGGCGAGTATCCAGGTCAACTCGGTGATTTCCGGGATGTCGGATTGACGGTAGAACACCGCTGTTTCGGTATCCAGGCCGAGTGCCAGCCAGGTGGCGGCGATTTCCAGCGTGGATTGCCGCATCAGGTCGGGGTCCTGGTTCTTCACCAGGGCATGGTAATCGGCCAGAAAATAATACGAATGGACATCCCTGTTATGGCTGGCCTCGATGGCCGGCCTGATGGCGCCCACGTAATTGCCAAGGTGTGGTGTGCCCGTGGTGGTAATGCCGGTGAGTACGGTGCGCTTTTTCATGCGGTGCGTGGATCGTCAGTTTTCATGAAGCCGGTATTCTACGGGAATCATCGCCAGAAAAGGGATGGGAAAGTCACCGGCGGCTTTTTCTGCTATGGAAGTTTGCCCGGGCATTTTTCCAGGTCGGCCGCGTTGGCCCGAGCCGAGCCGCCGCCTTCGGTCAAACCGCGTATGCACTGCATCAGGTCCGGCAGGTCTTTGTTCATGTTGCGGCGCACCAACCACCGCGGGGCCGGAACCAGCGGGCGCAACACCAGTACGTGTCGCACCAGCACCCCGCCGGGCACGGATTCAAAGTCCCACGATCCGCGCATGGCCTTGAGGTTGCCTTCCAGCAAATTGAATTGCATGTGGCGATAGGGTTCGCGGCGGGTTTCAAAGGTGAAATCCATTCTCGGCATGGTCCAGCCCTTGTCCACGACCTGCCGCGTGACGGCATAGTCCCCACGGTCCTCCAGGACTTCGCAATATTCCAGTCCAGGTACGAACACCTCGACGTAGCGGCAGGAAACAATGATTGCCCAGATGCGCTCGACCGGCGCGCGGATAAAAATCAGGATGCTGGCGGCCGCGCCCTGTGCGTCCGATACATCCCGCTCCAGCACCCATTCACCCGCTTGCAGGCGCGCCATGGTCTGGTCGTCTGGCAGGGCAAGCCCCTGGCGCTCATCATTCAGCCCGGCCGTGGCGCACAGGCAATGGAATAAACAGAAAATCAACAGCAGGGGTTTCATGTCCGGCGGGCAGTTGATTCATTATTTGAGAACTGAATTAATTTCATTTCTTGAATTCATGGAGTCTATAATGCGGGCATGAACCTTCGCGCATTGCATTACTTCGTTACACTGGCAGACCTGAGGCATTTCAGCAAGGCGGCAGAGGCCTGTTTTGTCAGCCAGCCGACACTCAGCACCCAAATCAAGAAGCTGGAAGACGAGCTCGGCGTGCAACTGGTGGAGCGTGCACCCAAAAACATCATGCTGACGCCAGCGGGAGAAGAAATCGCAGCCCGGGCGCAGCAGGTGTTGAGCGATATCGAACAGATCCGCGTCGTGGCGCGGCGCAGTCACAAGCCCGAGGAGGGCGCCCTGCGGCTCGGGCTGTTCCCCACGCTGGCTCCTTACCTGCTACCGCATGTCATACCCCGCTTGCGCAAGCGCTACCCTTCCCTCCACCTGCAACTGGCGGAAGAAAAAACCGAGGATCTCCTGCGCCAGCTGCGGCGCGGCTACCTGGATGCGGCCTTGCTGGCCTTGCCGGTGCCGCAGGAAGGGCTGGAAATGGTGGTACTGTTCCAGGAACCTTTCGTTGTCGCGATTCCCGCCCAACACACGCTGGCGTCCAAAAAAGAGCTTCGACTGGCTGATCTCAGTGGCAGCGAATTGCTGTTGCTCGAAGAGGGTCACTGCCTGCGCGAGCATGCCCTGGAAGTATGCGCCCTGGCCGGTGCCCACGAACGCGTCGACTTTCACGCGACGAGCATGGAAACGCTGCGCCAGATGGTGGCCGCCAATGTCGGCATAACCCTGATGCCTTTGCTGGCCGTGAAACCGCCCATAGCGGCAACGGAAAATTTCATGGTCCGGCCCTTCGCCGGCCAGGCTCCATCCCGGACCATAGCGATGGTGTGGCGCAGCAGTTCGGCGCTGGGCGGGTTCCTGCTCGAACTGGCCCAGGTATTCAAACAGCTGCCGAAGGGCTTGCTGGAATTCAAGGCCTGATGTCTGGTCGCAACCAGGCCTGCCCTTGCGGCAGTGGGAAAACGTATAAGAATTGCCATGGCCGAACCGGCGAGGCGACAGAGCGGCGCCATGATGGCGAACAATTGGCCGCGGCGCGGGCATTGCTCGGCCAGAAGTTATTCGACGCCGCGTGGGTTGCCGTCCAGGCGGCTCCCGAGTCGGTTGAACGCTGCCGCCTGGAAGTCGATATTCTGATCGCCCGGCGCGGCATACCTGACCTCGAAACCGCAAAAGCGACCATCGACCGCTGGCGGCGGCTGCAACCGGCCAGCCCGGAGCCGTGGTCCAGGAAATTCGAAATCGCACTTAACCAGGGGGACCGAACCGCCATGGATCAAGCCCTGTCCCGCATGCTGCGCATGTCGCCGGGCCATCCCCGCACACATTACTACCAGGGGCTCCGTGCACAATTCGACGGCAGGATTCCCGAGGCCCTCGAGCATTATGCCAAGGCGGCCGCACAACAGTTTCCAGGCTACTCCCCTGCCACTGTGCGGGTGATGGCCGCTGCGAAGGCCGCCGAAACAGCCAGGGGCAAGCATCCGGGTACGAGCCGAAAGGACTGGGCACTCCTGCTCGGCCAGCCCGCCGTTGTCGAAGCCCTGGAAGGCAGCCTGCGGCATTGGGACGGTCAGCAGCACCCGCCCGCCGGCACTGAGGGTTCTCTCGTCGCCCACGCCTGGTACCAACTGGCGGCCGCCGGCAGGCAAGGAATGGTGGAAGCAGAAAAATGTGAGTATTTCTTCACCCGGGCCTTGCAGCTGAATCCTGATCATCAAGCCGCGCGCCGCGCTTATTTGTTCACGCTGAATTACGCCACCGACAAATCACCTGAAGAGATTTATGCACTGCACGTGTCCGCCGGGGACTGGTGGTGTGGCCGCTTTCCCGAGCGCGAGCGCAAGTTCTCGAACCCGCTGCAGGAGGATAAGGTCCTGCGCGTCGGCTATCTTTCCACGGATTTTCGACACCACCCGGTGGCCTATTTCATCCTGCCAGTCCTGCAGCACCACGACGCCCGCGGCGTGCTCAGTCATGTTTACCATACGGATGCTTCGCGCGACGAGTACACCGAGCGGGCGACCCGGTCGGCTTACCGGTTCATGCGCGTTTTCGATTTCGATGACCAGGCTTTGGCCAGGCAGATTGAACAGGATGGCATCGATATCCTGGTCGATCTGAACGGGACCAGCGGCGAGGGACGGCAGTCACTGCTGGCGCGGAGAGCAGCGCCGATTCAAATGACATGGCTGGGCTCTCCGAACACCACCGGCCTGGCGACCGTCGACTACCGGATCGTGGACGCCAATACCGATCCGCCGCCCTCGGCCCAGGCCTGGAGTCGTGAGCAATTGCTCTATTTGCCACGCCTGTTTTCTGTTTACGATCCACTTGGGGATCTGCCGCCAGTTGCCGAGTCGCCGTGTTTGCGGAAAGGCTACGTAACCTTTGGCAGCTTCAATAACATTGCCAAGATCAATCCGCCCCTGCTCAGTTGCTGGGCTGAAATCCTGCACCAGGTGCCAGCATCCAGGCTGTTGCTCAAATACCCGACCCTGGATTTCGAGCCCCCGCGGCAGGAACTGTTGCGGATATTGGAGCAGGAGGGTGCAGATCCGGCAAGGGTCGAGTTGATCGGCAACATCAGGAACAGAGGCGAACACCTCGAAGCCTATTCCCGGGTGGACATCCAGCTCGACACCTTCCCCTATCACGGCACCACGACCAGCTGCGAGAGCCTGCTCATGGGCGTGCCGGTGGTCACACGCGCCGGAGCCGACCATCGCTCCCGCGTCGGCGTCAGCCTGCTCAAGTCCGCAGGCCACGGTGAATGGATTGCACACAACGAAGGTGAGTACGTGGACCTTGCCACACGTCTCGCGCAGGATCCGGAAATTCTCGCGGAGACGCGTTCCGTTCTGCGCGGACAGGTCCAGGCATCCGCTCTCATGGATGCACCGGGGTTTACCCGTGAACTGGAACAGGCCTATCGGGACTGCTGGGTGCGCTGGTGCCAGCTCGGCAAGGCCTGATTAGCCTGATAACTACTGAATCGTCACTAGTGGCCCGTAACAGAGAAATCGCCAGAATCTCGCTCGGTCTGGCGGCGCTTCAGAACTCCAGACCTTCCAGCAGCTTCTGATTCTCATCCGGCCCATCGGGGACATCGGCGAATAGCGGTGTGGACAGGTAGCGCTCGCCGGTATCGGGCAATATGGCCAGTATCACGCAACCCGGTTTGGCGTCTTCCGCCACCTTGAGGGCCGCGGCAAATGTTCCGCCCGAAGATATGCCGCAGAAGATACCCTCTTTCTCCGCCAGCGCCCGGGACGTAGTGATCGCTTCATCATCACTGACCGGAACGTTGCGGTGCGCCACGGTGCGGTCCAGCACATGCGGAATGAAATCGGGTGTCCAGCCCTGGATCTTGTGCGGTTGCCATTCCTTGCCATCCAGCAGGGCCGCTCCCGCGGGTTCAGTGGAAATGATCTGCACCTCCGGCCGGGCCAGGCGGATCATCTGGCCGGCTCCGGTAAGGGTGCCACCCGTGCCATAGCCGCTGACGAAATAGTCCAGCCTGCGGTTGGCAAAATCGCTCAGCACTTCCGGGCCGGTGGTGTTGCGGTGATAAGCCGGGTTGGCCATGTTTTCAAACTGCTGGGTCATGAACCAGCCGTGTTTGGCGGCCAGCGCCTCGGTCGCCTTGACCATGCCGGTCGCCCGCCTGGGCGCCGGGGTCAGCACCAACCGGGCTCCAAGGAAGCGCATCAGTCGGCGCCGCTCGACCGAGAATGATTCGGCCATGACGGAAACGAAAGGGTACCCGCGCACCGCGCACACCATGGCCAGGGCAATGCCGGTATTGCCCGAAGTGGCCTCGACCACGGTTTGCCCCGGCTTGAGCACCCCGCGTTTCTCGGCGTCGAGGATGATACCCAGCGCCAGCCGGTCCTTGACTGAGCCCATGGGGTTGAATGCTTCCAGCTTGACATACATGGTGACGCCCTTGGGCGCCAGCTTATTGATTCTAACTACCGGGGTATGGCCTATCGTTTCCAGGATGTTGTCGTAAATCATATTCGCTTCCTTTTCATGCCGCTGATTGCAGTGCTTCTTGTGCATTAAACCAGGCGAGGTTAACTCCGAGCGAGGCCACCTGTCCAATGATGAGCAATCCAGGCGCGTCTGCGCCTGCCCGCGCCGCCAGTTGCGGCAAGCCATCCACCGTGCCATGAAGTACCCGCTGACTGTCCAGCGTGCCGTTCACCACCAGTGCCACAGGCAGTTCGGCGTCGACCCCGGCCTGGAGCAATTCCCCGCGGATCGCCGCGGCCTTGCGCACCCCCATGTAGACCACCACGGTTCTGCCGGGGCCTGCTATCCCGGCCCAATCCACCGGCACCTCCCGGCCGGCCGGTTTCACGCCCGTGGCTTCACCGCGGTGCCCGGTAACCAAAGTCAACGCCTGGGCATGGTCGCGGTGGGTCAGCGGTATGCCCGCGAAGGCTGCGCAGCCCGTGGCCGCGGTAACCCCGGGTACGACTTCATAGTCTATGCCCAGCGCGTGCAAATGCTCCAGTTCTTCTCCACCGCGCCCGAAGATAAATGAATCACCGCCTTTCAGCCGCACCACGATGCGGCCTTTGCTGGCTTCCCGTGCCAGCAAGTCGTGGATTTCCTGCTGGTCATGCCGGTGACGGCCGGCCCTTTTGCCGACATCGATGCGATCGGCATCGCGCCGCACCAGGTCGAGCACGGCTTCACTCACCAGACTGTCATGCAGGACCACGTCGGCCTGGGCCAGCACCTGCAGGGCGCGCAGGGTCAACAGGTCGGCCCGGCCCGGACCCGCTCCCACCAGATAAACACGGCCTGCCGCCGGTTTGCGCCGCTTGTCTGCATTGGCCGCCTGCTCCAATTCCTTGCGCATGCGGTGCTCGATGTCCGAACCTGATTGCAGCGCCCAGCTGCGCAATTGCCGCTCCGACAGCAGGCGCTCCCAAAAACTCCGGTGTTGCGCGCGGGGAAGGCGTCGATTGACTTCACTGCGCAGCCCGCTGGCTGCTTCCGCCACGCGTCCCAGGCCCAGCGGTAGAATGGTTTCGATCCAGGAACGGATGCGCCGGGCCAGAACCGGCGAACAGCCGCCGGTGGAAATGGCGATCTGCACCGGCGAACGGTCGACCAGCGCGGGTGAAATAAAGCGGCAATGGGCGCGGTCGTCCACCACGTTGGCCGGAATCCCCAGGGCTTCCGCATCGCTGAATACACGCCGATTCAAGGCGCCGTCACTGGTCGCGGCAAACACCAGGCGCGCATCGTGCAGCACCGCCGCCTGATACTCGCTGGCGAGGTGCTGTACGGTACCCGCTTCCAGCCAGCGGTTAAATTGCGGGTTCAGCTCCCGCGCCACGAGGCGCAACCGGGCGCCGGCCTTGAGTAGCAAACGCGCCTTGCGTTCAGCCACCGAGCCTGCGCCGACCAGAACAACGGGCTGGTCCCACAAATCCATGAACACCGGAAAATAGCGCATCTGCCTGCCTCCAGAAAAATCATCGATCAGAGCTTTTCAGTCGATAATAGACAGCACCCCCGGACAACAGAAATACGCATTCTTTCTGCCGTTATAGCCGCCCGTTATATCGCAGCGGGATTTTCCGGGCTTGTGTTACTGCAGCCACGTGCTTATGCTGTTTACCCATGATGCAGACAATTGCGCGGAAACCGTGGAGAATGCACTGTTGCACCTGTCTGCACCACGGAGGGCGCGTGGTTTAACCGTACGTAAACTTCCATAAGACGACGAGACCACCCGCCCTGATGGCGGGTTTTGTCATTTTGGCGTCACGGGCCGGGTCTTTATGAGCGGCACATTAATGGGACACAAGGCATGAAACTGCAGCAGTTGCGATACCTGATAGCCATTGTCGATAGCGGCATGAACATCACCGCCGCTTCGCAGAACCTGTTCACCTCGCAGCCGGGTATCAGCAAACAGGTCAAAATGCTGGAGGATGAGCTGTCCCTGAGCCTGTTCGTGCGCAAAGGCAAGAGCCTCGAAGGCCTGACCGATGCGGGCAAGGAAGTGGTGCTGCGAGCGCGGAAAGTGCTCAACGAAGTGGACAACATCCGTTCACTATCCCAGGAACTGGCCGGACAGTTGCAGGGCCAACTGCTGGTTGCCACCACGCACACACAGGCGCGCTACGTTCTGCCGGACCTGTTGGAAGCATTTCAACGCAAGTTTCCGGGCATCAGCATCAGCCTGCACCAGGGAACCTCCGACCAGATTGCCCGCCAGGTCCAGGACCAGGAAGCGGACTTTGCCATCGCCTCCGGGCAGAGTGAGTTGTTTGAAGACCTCGTCACGCTGCCGATTTACCATTGGGAGCGCACCATCGTGGTCCATCCGCGGCACCCCCTGGCCGTGCTGCCGAAAATTACGTTGGCTGACCTGGCGGCCCACCCGATCATCAGCTACACGCACAGCTTTGATAAAGATTCCGACCAGGCCCGCGCCTTCGAAAAAGCCGGTATCCGGCCCAACGTAGTGTTTTCAGCCGAAGATCCCGAGGTGATCAAAAATTACGTGCGCAAGGACATGGGAGTCGGCATCATCGCCTGCATGGCCTACGACAAGGCACGCGACTCAGACCTGGTGGCGTTGGACGCGTCCCGGCTGTTTCCAAGTTGCACTACCTGGATCGGATTCCGCCGCGACCGCTTCCTGCGCGATTACATGTATTCCTTCCTGGAACTGATGGTTCCGGGCGCGGTGCGCAGCAAGATCGACGAAATCATCGCAACACCCAGGGACACCTCAGCGCCGGCTTTCGTCAAGTCATTGGGCCCGCTGAACAACCACCCCAACATCGGCAACCAGTTTTTCACCTGCTGTAACGGCGGCTTCAACCTATAGCAGTTGCGGTCTGGAATCGCTCCGGTTCGTGCAGGCCGCACTCGCGCAACAGGCCGAAAAAGCGCGTGTCCTCTTCGGCCATGCCCGCCGCGAGCGGACGGCTGGTGTGCCGGTCACCAATCGACACATAGCCTTGCTCCCACAGGGGGTGGTAAGGCAGATCGTGGTCCTTGAGGTAATGGTGTACCTGGCGGTTGCTCCAGTCGGCGATGGGGCTCACTTTTACCGCCCTGCCGTGCTGCTGCAGCACATCGAGTTGCCGGCGCGAATCGGACTGAACGCGGCGCAAGCCGCTGAACCAGGTACCCACCTGCAATTCCGCCAGCGCCCTTTGCATCGGCTCAACCTTGTTCATCTGGTTATAGTCCCGGATGCCTTCCGCACCCTGCTCCCACCTCCTGCCAAAACGGGTTTCCTGCCAGGCCGGGCTCAGCAGTGGCCGGTAAACGTGCAGATTGAGCTTGAGGCCCTGCACCAAATCGTCGATGAAGCGGTAGGTTTCGTCGAACAGATAACCGGTGTCCAGCAGCACCACCGGTATGCCGGGCCGGAAACGGGTCACCAGGTGGAGCATGGCGGCCGATTGGGCGCCGAAACTGGATGTAATGATCGGCTGCTCCGGAAGAAACTCCAGCGCCCACTGAATGCGCTCCGCGGCACTCATTTTTTCCAGGCCGGCGTTCATTGCTCCGAGTGGCAAAGCGCCGCCTTCAAGGCCCGGTTGCGGTTTGCCGAAACTCAAAGCCTGCGCGCTCAAGACCCACCCCCGCTCGCAATGTCCTGGCGCAAAAGCAGGCCGCCACGGTGCAGGAAATCACCGAATGATTCTTCGGCCTGGCGAGCGGCTGCGTATTCCCTGAACAATCTGTCCAGGATGTGGAGAATGTCCGCTTCCCGCACACTTTCACGGTAGAGCGTATTCAGGCGCGTGCCGTTGAACGCGGCCCCGAGATGCAGGTTATAAAGTCCCGGTCCTTTGCCCACCAGACCGATCTCGGCCAGGTATGGTCGAGCGCAGCCGTTGGGGCAGCCCGTCATGCGGATGGTGATCGCTTGTTCCAGCAGACCATGGGCAGTCAGTAATGCTTCGATGCGGGCCAGCAGGTCTGGCAGGTAGCGCTCGCTTTCCGCCATGGAAAGACCGCAGGTGGGAAAACCCACGCAAGCCAGGGAATGCAGCCGCAGCGGCGAAGAGCGGTTCCAGCTGTCCAGGCCATGCTGACGCACCAGCTGGTCTATGGCCGCGCGATCCTCCCCTCGCACACGCGATACAAAGACATT
>DATDPS010000060.1:0-10836 GCA_035292625.1 Lysobacterales bacterium
CCGCATTCCGGCGGCAGATTTCGAGTTTGCCGGGTGCGGCAATGGAACCCATGCCGCATGGCGGCAATCTGCGCCGCCTCAGCCGCTTGCCGCTGCAGGCCATTTTCTATGGCTTGTTTGCCGTCGCGGCCAGTGTTTTCGCCGCCTGGCCGGTATTCGAATTGCTCCAGCCCGGACAGGCCGTCATCTCCCTGACTTTTTCCCACGCCGGTCAGCGGCTGGAAGAGTGCCGCCGGCTGGACCAGGCAGAGCTGGACAAGCTGCCGCCGAATATGCGCAAGCCCATGGACTGCCAGCGGGAGCGCAGACCGGTGGAACTGGTTTTTCGCCTGGACGGTGAAATACTGTACCAGGCCTCTCTGCCACCCAGCGGCGTCTGGGAGGATGGCGAGTCCACCGTCTACGCGCGCTTCCCGGTGAGCTCGGGCGATCACCAGCTGTTCATCGGCATGAACGATTCGGGCCGGGAAACCGGGTTTGATTACCAGCACCAGGCCGTGATCAGCCTGGCGCCGGAGCAGAACGTGGTGGTCGAATTTGACCACGAACGGCAGACGTTCGTGGTGCGTTAGGAGAAGCCAATGCCATTACTGCAATGGAAACCGTCCTACTCAGTGGGGATTCCCGCGGTTGACTTCGAGCACCGGGAAATGATCGGCATGATCAACGGCCTTTACGGCCAACTGGAGAATGAGCCTGACGCCTCTGCAGTTGCGGCGGTATTGGGCGAAATTCACGCGCAGATTTCGGCGCATTTTGCCCTCGAGGAACGCCTCATGCGCGAAGCGGGCTATGGCGAGTATGCCGCGCACAAGGGCAGCCATGAAGAACTGCTCGAGCAGATCCGGGACCTGATGGATTCCTATGCCGATGACCCGCAAGCCGGAGGAGCCTTGTTGCAGCGCAGCCTTTCCGACTGGTTCGGCCTGCATTTTTCCACCTTCGACACCCGCCTGCACCGCGCTCTGTGAGGCTTGTACCAACCAGCCTTCAAACTGCATCAGCTGCCGGTGGAAAAAAGCTTGCGCAGAAGAGAGAAGGTGATCAGGGCAAGCACGAGGAAAATACCGAAGAACACAAGCTGGCGTTGCTTCAGCGCAGCCCCGCGCCGCCGTTCGATCAGCTTCAGCAGCCAATCCGCCAGCAGGTAGATGACGATGCCGTTGAGGGTAAAAAGGATGAGCTCAGACATATCGGCCAGGCCTCCCGGGGATCACATTTAAATTGTCCAGGCTCCGATTCTACTGCATGGGCTTCGCGTTTCATTGTTCTGAATCATGCAGTTTCGCATCATGCCGACGGCCTGGCGGACCAACAGGGCTTACTTGCGCCGCTTGATGGACAGGTATGCGATGACCAGGAACAGCACACCGCCGATCACCGAGACCAGCCCGCCCAGTCCCATCAGTCCCATGCCGGCGATTTCACCGAGACGGTCCACGCCCTGGTCCAGGCCTGCCGTCTTGCGTTGCACGCCGTAGCCGCCGCTCCAGGCCAGGCCGGTAATATGCATCAATTGTCCTGCGGCATAAACAATCGGTTGCCAGAATGCCAGGCGGGGCGGAATGGGACCAAAACCCAGCCGCGGCATCAGGTAGAAGCACGCGCCCATGTAAGCAATGGTCACGCCGACCGTGGAGCCGTGGTAATGCGCCGGGATGATGATGTCCAGCCCTGAGATCATGAAACCGAGGGCCCCGCCGGTAGCGAACAGGACCAGTGATGAGAGCAGTGCGGAGCGCAGGTAACGCGCTTCTCCCACGGGCCGGGCTGCATGCCAGAAACTGGCCAGTACGGCCAGGCCCACGGGCAGGCAGGATAACCCGCCAAACTTCATCAATTCCGTGAATGCCAGCCGGTGTCCCGGAGAGACGATGTCATGTGCCAGGTAAAAGAACGGCACCGTGATCACCGGCAGGGCGAGGAACACCAGAAAGGTGACGGTCAGCCGCGGCGTCAGGGAAAAGCGACAACCGCTGGCGCTGGCCAGCAGCACCCAGGCGACCATCATCAACAGCGTGTGGGTGAACTGCAGCACGTGGCCGCCACCCCAGAACAGGAATTCGAAATACACTTCACCGCTGACCTGTTGCGGCATGCTGGCAAGGGAGGCAAGAAAAGCGAACACCGCGACGCCGGTGACCATGGCCGACAGACGGCTGCCGATGCGCAGTGCATCCGTGCCGCTCAGCTGGCCACGCGCGCTGCGGTCGTGAAAAGCGGATCCCACGGTGCAACGCAGCAGGTGGGAGCTGATGCCGGCGCTGAACAAACCCAGCCCGGCATAAAAAACCGGGTGGCGCAGCAATGGAACGTAGTTGTTCATCAGGGGATCGCCCGCGCCGATAAACGGCGATACGACTACAACGGCAGTGCCGGTGGCGGCAAGCCCGAAGGAAAACCGATCCCAGCCGGTGGCATCGTCAGTGCAGGCCAGGCTCCAGAACACGCCGGCGATGGACAAGAGCCAGATCAGCACGGACAGGTTGACGTGAATGACCAGCGCGGTGCGAAAAAAATCGACCAGTGGTATCAGTTCCTGCAGCAGCGGCGTGCGCGCCAGCACCAGCAACACGGAAAAAAATCCGGCGCCCAGCAACGAGAAGAGCCCCAGCAGCAGCCAGGCACGGGTGGTTCGTGTCAGCGCAACGCTGCGCAGAGGTAGGTCATGGAAAGCTGGAGGCATTAAAAATTCAGCTCATGATCGGAGTAAGCGGTGCAAGTTAACGGTCATTGGCCCATTCGTCAACGCCGGCGCATGGACCTGCCGGTGTCGGAACAGGCGGGGACTGATATGATCACGGCTGATCATGGCCAGGCCCGGTGAGGCGAGAATAGAAAACTCATGTTGACCAGCAGCCGGACTCAAAACGGGCAGTCTGCGGGCGAGACGTATCCTGATGTTGCATCCCTGCTGTCCGTTGAACGTCCGCAGCGGCCGGTCTACTGCATTTACCCGGAGTTGTACCGGAGCGCGGCCCAGGCCTTTGTCGCGGGCTTTCCCGGGCGGGTGCTGTACGCGGTTAAAGCCAATGATCATCCAGCCATCGTGCGGTTGTTGCACCAGGACGGGGTGAGGCATTTCGACTGTGCATCGGTGCCGGAGATTGAACTGGTGCGCCAACATTGTCCCGGCGCCAAATGCTATTTCATGGTGCCGGTGCGTTTGCGCGGCGCCGCCAGGGAAGCATTCGAGCGCCATGGCGTGCGGCATTTCATGATCGACCACGCCAGCGCCATCGAACAGCTGGCTGCCGAGGTCGACCTGGCCAAAACCGTGGTATTTACGCGCATGGCAGTGCACCATGCTGCCGCTCTGCAGGATCTGTCCGCAAAATTTGGCGCTCCGCCGGATGCCGTTCCCGGCCTGATGCAGCGGCTCGCCGCACTGGGCGCGGAGCCTGCGCTGGCCTTCAATGTCGGCTCCTCGGTGATCCGCACCGAGGCCTATACGCATTCCATCAGCGTGGCTGCCGGGGTCCTGGCTCAACTGCCGTTCCCCGTGCGGCTGGTGGATATTGGCGGCGGATTTCCACACGCTTATCCCGGATTCCCTGTACCGCCCCTGGCCGAATATTTTGCCGCAATAGAACAGGCTTCCGCGGCGCTGCCCCTGGCCCCCGGCGGTGAAATCATGGCTGAACCCGGCCGCGCGCTGGCCGCACCGGGCCTCTCGGCCGTGGTCGAGGTGTTGTTGCGCCGTGATGACCGCCTCTATCTCAACGATGGCATGTACGGCATCTTCTGGGAATTGCGCTTCAAGGAGCACGGCGGATTCCCCAGCCGGACCTGGCGGGACGGAGTCGTTCACCAGAGTCCGCAGCAGTCATTCCGCCTGTACGGCCCCACCTGTGACGCCAGCGATGTCGTGCCCGAACGGATCATGCTGCCGGCCGATTTGCGCGCCGGTGATTTTATCGAGTTTGGCAGCATAGGGGCCTACAGCCTGAGCGGCCGCACCCGCTTCAACGGTTATTACAGCGACCGCGTGATCACGCTCAGCGACACCGGCGCCCGGCCGCCGGCCTGAATCCCTGCCCGGGTCTCAGTCCACCCAGGACCAAGCCGCATCCATGACCAATCACCTCGCCGCTGAAACCAGCCCCTACCTGCTGCAGCACGCCGCCAACCCGGTGGACTGGTATCCCTGGGGTGAGGAGGCGCTGGCACGGGCCGCGGCTGAGCACAAGCCCATCCTGCTCAGTATCGGTTACGCGGCCTGTCACTGGTGTCACGTCATGGCCCACGAGTCGTTCGAGGACGAAGAAACCGCGGCCCTGATGAACCGCTGGTTTATCAACGTCAAGGTCGATCGTGAAGAACGGCCGGATATCGACAGCATTTACATGGCGGCAGTGACCAGCATGACCGGCCACGGTGGCTGGCCGATGACCGTTTTCCTGACCCCGCAGGGCAAGCCGTTTTTCTGCGGCACCTACTTTCCCCGGGAGCCCCGTTACGGCATGCCCTCGTTCAGCCAGTTGCTGAGCGGCATCGCCGAAGCCTGGGAAAAACGGCAGGATGAAGTCCAGCGCAGCGCCGAGCAGGTAACGCGGCATTTACAGGATGCGGTGCTGCCGCCGGTCAGTGGGGCTCAGTCTTCCCGGACCCTGCAGCCGGAGCTGCTGGAGCATGCGGTGCGCGAACTGGAAAAACTGTTCGATACCGAATGGGGCGGGTTCAGCGCAGCGCCCAAGTTTCCCCAGCCCATGGTGCTGGAGTTCCTGCTGCGCGAGCACTTGCGCACCGGCGCGGCAGCGCCGTTACGCATGGTTCACCTGACACTGCAAGGCATGGCGCAGGGAGGGGTCTGCGACCAGCTGGGGGGCGGCTTCGCACGCTATTCCACCGATCGTGAATGGCTGGTGCCGCATTTCGAAAAAATGCTCTACGACAACGCTCAGCTGGCGCGGATCTACCTGCGCGCCTGGCAGGTGTCGGGCGATATTTTCCTGCGCCGTGTGGCGGAGGAAACCCTGGACTACATCCTGCGCGAAATGCGCCACTCAGACGGTGGTTTTTACAGCAGCCAGGACGCGGACAGCGAGGGTGTGGAAGGCAAGTTTTTCGTCTGGAGCGCTGCGCAGGTACGCGCGGCGCTGGGAGCCGATGCAGACCTGTTCATGCGCATTCACGGAGTCACCGACGCCGGCAATTGGGAAGGCAGCAACATCCTGCGCCGGGTGCGATCCGTGGCGGATGCCGCGGCGGCTGTGGGCATGAGCGAAAACCAGGCTGCCGAATCGCTGAATCGTTCCCGGCAGACCCTGTTTCAACTGCGCTCGCAGCGCGTCTGGCCCGGCCTGGATGACAAGGTCCTGACCGCCTGGAACGGGTTGGCGCTAAGCGCCCTGGCCGAGGCGGGCAGGGTGCTGGGTCGCGCCGACTACCTCGCCGCGGCAACGGCCAATGCAGAATTTTTACGGCGTGAATTGCGGCGGAGCGATGGTCGTCTGCAGCGCAGCTGGAAAGCGGGATCAGGCGCGCGCTACATGGCTTACCTGGAAGACCATGCCTGCCTGGCCGAGGGCTTGCTGGCCCTGTACGAAGCCAGCTTCGAGTCGCGCTGGTACGACTGGGCGGAGGATCTGGCAGGCCTCATGTTGCGGCACTTCAAAGACCCGCAGGGGCCCGGGTTCTACGATACGGCCGACGACCACGAACAGCTGATCCACCGGCCGCGTGACCTGCAGGACAATGCCATGCCCAGCGGCAATGCCCGGGCGGCCATGGTTCTGTTCCGGCTGGGGTTGTATTCCGGTGAAGCAAATTTCCTGCAGGCAGCGGCAGAGGCCGTGGCGGCGCAGAATGAATCGATGCGCCGCTATCCAACGGCCTTTGGAGAATGGCTGAACGTGGCCGCGTTCATGCTCGGCGGCCCGCGTGAACTGGCCCTGGCCGGAGCCCTCGACACACTGGCGCCGATGCGTGCGGTGGTCAACGAAGCCTGGCGCCCCGGTCTGGTGGTGGCGGCGGGTATGTTTGGCGGAGCCAACCAGGTGCCCTTGCTGCGCGACCGTCCGCTGGTCAAGGGCCAGCCCAGCGCCTACCTGTGCCGCAATTTCACCTGCCAGGCACCGGTGACCGATCCGCAGGCACTGCGCCAGTTGCTGTCCGCTCCTTGAATCGGACGCGGCGGCTCATGCTCCAGGCTTGCCTGCCGGTGTGGCATACCACTCAGCGGGCGGCACCACCTTGGGTATCTCCGGGTCGCCTTCGTAGGCTGGCGTCATGATCTGCACGCCGTGTTCATTGAATACGTCGAGGATGTTGCGGTGCAGGGCTGAATAAAGCGCCAGCATGCGGGTCTCGTCAGCGCAATACACGTTGAGCTCGTAATTCACCGCGAAATCCCCCAGGGACAACTGCAGCACGAAGGGCTTGGGCTCTTTTTTCAGCCCCTCGGTCCGTTCCGCGGCCAGCAGCAGCATGGCTTCCACCTGGCGCCAGGGCACTTCGTAGCTGATGCCAACCACGGTGTGCAATATCAGGCCCTGCTCGCGCGCCAGGGTGGAAAAATTGGTCACATTGGTGTTGAGGATGTTGGAGTTGGGAACCACCACGATTTCATTCTTGGGCGTGCGGATGCGAGTAACCATCAGCTTGATGTCTTCCACCAATCCCACCACATCATCGATCTTGACCCGATCGCCCTTCTTGAACGCCCCGCGGTAGGTCATGGCCTGGCCCGCCAGCATGTTGGCGATGAAGGAGGAAGAACCGAGCGAAAAAATCACGCCCAGAAACAGGGAAACGCCCTTGAAAGCCCCTGAATCGGAGCCGGGAATGTAGGGGTAGGCCACCACCAGGGAAAAAGCAATGATCAGCAGGCGGGTGATGCGGTAGGTCGGCACTGCCCAGTCCGGGTCAAAAGTCCGCAGCTTGATCCTGCCGGAAGCGACTCCGTCAAAAAACAGGCGGGTCGCCTTGATGATGTAACGCACCAGCAGGAACAGGATCACCAGGAATGCCAGGCTGGGAATGGACGCCAGAAAACCGCGCCCCAGGCTTTCCAGTGGATTGAGCACCAGGTCGAACAGCACCAGCGCCACCGGGCGCGTCCACGGGTAGAGGCCCAGCACGGTATTGAGATAGAAATAAATCAGCAGCAGGATGATCAGGATGCGCAAGGCGCGCAGCAGGCCGGCAAACGCTTTCCACACCGCTGCGGCCTGGATCAGTTCGTGGGATTTGTGCCCCAGGGTTTCGATATTGCTTTGCACGTGACGGATGGTCCAGCCGTCCAGCCAGCGGAACAGGCGCACGGTGCCCCACAGCAGCAGAGCCATCAGCAGCGTGGCCACCAGGGCGTAGCCGGAATTCCTGAGCAGAACCGGCGGGCTGCGTTCCGTGCGGTATTGCTCGATGGCCCTGATAATGATCTGGCGGTAGACACTGGCCGCAAGTTTTTTATCCAGGCCCTCGATGTCACCGTCGACGTCAAACACGCCCATCAACTGGGTTTCGCCGGCCAGGATATTGCTCCGGTCGGGCAATTCGGTGATGGTGATATGTTCCGGGGCAATCTCGCGATTGCGGGCGGCTGCAATGATCTTCCGGCGGATTACCGCGGCCCGCTCCGCGGCGGGAAACGATGTCACCCCGCGCACCAGGAAGAGTTGCCTGCCATCGACATTGACCGGGGCAGTGTTCACCACCGCTTGATCCGTGGCGGCATCGGCGGGATTGGCCTGGGCCCGGAGCAAGGCAGGCGCGGCCAGCAACAGCGCCATGATGGCGGACACACACCAGCAAGGCACGCGAGGATACGGTGAACGGTTCATGGGGTTTACTCTCCGCGGGCTTGGCTAGCCGGGCAGGCGCCGCCGCGCCAGTTTAACTGATTCGCCACGGCCGGTGACAGGGGCAGAACATGCGCTGCAGAACATCCCCCATGGCGCTCAATGCAAGCCGGTTTGAGCTGCGCCGCCGTTGCGTCCGGGCGGCTTTTGGTGTTGAATCGCTCACGCCCATTAATGCCACCTCACACAAAAGCCCCCCATGGTCCCCATTTTACAAAAAGAAGAGCTGAAAAGACGCATACTCGAACGCCTGGTGTATTCGGTGGGTAAGGACGTGGGCCACGCCTCGGCGCGCGATTGGTGCGTTGCGGTGACCCTGGCGGTCCGCGACAAGGTCGTGGATAACTGGATGGAGACGACCCGGCGGATTTACCAGGAAAAGCGCAAGCGAGTCTACTACCTGTCGATGGAATTCCTCATCGGCCGCCTGCTGGGTGACACCCTGTCCAATCTCGGCCTGACCGGCTTGTGTCGCAGCGCCATGTCCGATCTCGGTGTCAAGCTGGACGACATCCTGTTCGAGGAACCCGATGCAGCGCTGGGCAATGGCGGCCTGGGCAGATTGGCGGCCTGTTTCATGGATTCCATGGCAACCCTGGGTATTGCCGGCTTTGGTTATGGCATCCGTTACCAGCATGGCTTGTTCCGGCAACGGCTGGGTGAAGGCTGGCAAATCGAGGAAGCCGAAGACTGGCTGACGCAGGGGGGCAATCCCTGGGAATTCGAGCGGCCTGAAGCCTCGTATCTCATCTCCTTCGGCGGTGCGGTGGCGGCTGACGGAACAAACGGTGATCGTTGGCACCCCGCGGAACAGGTGATTGCCTGCGCCAATGACATGCCGATCGCGGGCTGGGGCGCGGCACACGTGAACACGTTGCGCCTGTGGTCAGCCAAGCCGGCCAGGACCTTCGACCTGTCGCGGTTCAACCAGGGCGATTACCTGCAGGCGGCGCAGCACCAGGTGCTGGCGGAAACCCTCACCCGCGTGCTGTACCCGGATGATTCCACCGACAAGGGACGCGAACTGCGTCTGAAACAGGAATACTTTTTCACTTCGGCCTCGGTGCAGGATTTATTGCATCGTTTCCTGCTGGACCACGACCAGCTTGAAACCCTGCATCACTACGTCGCCATCCAGCTCAACGATACCCATCCGGCCATCATGGTGCCGGAACTGATGCGCCTGTTGATGGATAAACATGGATTCGAGTGCCGGGCTGCTTTTGAACTGGCACGGCAATGCATCTCCTACACCAACCACACCCTCTTGCCGGAAGCGCTGGAGAGTTGGCCGCTGGACTTATTCGCCCGCGTGCTGCCGCGCCATCTGCAGCTCATCCGCGAAATTGACGGCTACATTGCACAGGAAGCCCATGCATCGGCAACCGGGATCGATGCCGCGAAGGTGCTGGCCATTGCCAGCAACGGGGACAACGGCGGCGTGGTGCGCATGGGTCACCTGGCCTTTGTCGGCAGTCATCGGGTCAATGGCGTTTCGGTCCTGCACACCCGCCTGATGACTGAAACCGTGTTCGAAAATCTGCACCGCTTGTATCCTGAGCGCATCGTCAATGTCACCAACGGCGTGACGCCACGCCGCTGGCTGCACCTGTGCAATCCTACGCTCGCCGGGCTGATCAGCGAGACCATTGGTGAACACTGGATCGCGGACCTCGAACGCATCAGCCAGATCACGCCGTTCGCCGACGATGCGGTATTCCGCCAGGCCTTCATGGGGGCCAAACAGCTCAACAAGGACCGGTTGGCGAGGGAAATACAGAAAGCCACGGGCGTTTCCGTCGACCCGCTCGCACTGTTCGATGTGCAGATCAAGCGTATCCACGAGTACAAGCGGCAGTTACTCAACGCCCTGCAGGTGCTGGCGCGCTACCGCGCCATAGTGGAAGACGCAGCGGGCGACTGGCAACCGGTAGTGAAGATATTCAGCGGCAAGGCCGCGCCTTCCTATGTTATGGCCAAACTTATCGTAAAGTTAATCAATGATATAGCGCAGCATGTTAATAATGATCCGCGGGTGGGTGACCGGCTCAAAGTCGTCTACATGCCCAACTACAATGTGTCCCTGGCTGAGATCATCATTCCGGGCGCCGACCTGTCGGAGCAGATTTCGACGGCGGGCATGGAAGCTTCCGGCACCGGCAACATGAAACTGGCCCTTAACGGGGCTTTGACGCTGGGCACGCTCGATGGCGCCAATATCGAAATCCGCGAGCGGGTCGGCGAAGACAATATTTTCATCTTTGGACTCACCGCAGAAGGGGTCAGCCAGCGGCGCCGGCAGGGCTATGATCCAGCCGCAATCATCGAGCAGAATCCAGTGCTTGCCGCGGTGCTGGCCGAGATCCGCTCAGGGGTCTACTCCGGGGGTGACACCGAGCGCTTCAAACCCATCATCGAGCACCTGTACCAGCATGACTATTTCATGGTGGCGGCTGATTTCGATGCCTACTGCCGGGCCCACGGCCTGGTTGAAAAGGCTTTCCGCCAGAAGGATGGCTGGGCCAGGTCCGCCGTGCTCAACACGGCCGGGGTGGGGTGGTTCTCGGCTGACCGTGCCATCCGCTCCTATGACGAGCAGATCTGGCACTCGCGCCTTACTCCATCGTAAAGTTATTGTCGAACAGCGGCCCCAGCTCCCTGTGCTCGGCATCGCCGCTATAGGTTTCCTTGCAGCCCGCGAAGGCCTGTCGCACCCCGACCGAATGTTCGCTGTCAGCGACGAAGTGCTGGTGGTGTGTCGCGGCTTGCGGATCTTCGCAGTATCAGAGCGTTTTTGTCAGCCGACTTACGGTCATCGAGATGCGCTGCGTTCCGGCTCGGCGGCGGCGTGCCAACCAGGTCGCGCCGGTTGTTCAAGTTCCAGTTTAGTGGGAGACTTTCATGACGATGCTTCCCTATCCTGCAAATGCTGCAAGATTAGGCTGCCAGTTTGGGCGGTGTAAGTGGAATATTCCACTGTTCAATGCAGGATTTTTTCCAACCCATCACCCCGCCACCCCGGACTGGGCTGCGG
>DATDPS010000061.1:0-8620 GCA_035292625.1 Lysobacterales bacterium
GCCGAAAAAGGCTGTTTTTGCTTGATTTTCAGGCTTTCGAACACATATTTGCATGGCGTAAGCAAGGGTTCTAAACGGAACGGAAAATGGCGGGCGATCTGACAACAAAAACCCAGGCTGAGTACATTCAGCACCACCTCCTGAACCTGACCTTTGGCAAAACGCCAGGTGGCGACTGGGGCTTTGCGCACTCTGCCGCGGAAGCCCAGGCGATGGGTTTCTGGGCGGTCCACGTCGATACCATGTTCTGGTCGATTCTGCTGGGCGCCGTATTGCTCCTGGTCTTCCGCAGCGTCGCCAAAAAAGCCAACTCGGGCGTGCCGTCGCGTTTCCAGGCGGCCATCGAAAGCATCGTGGAATTCGTTGATACCAGCGTGCGCGAATCGTTTCACGGCGCCAGCAAATTGATAGCGCCCCTGGCGTTGACCCTGTTCGTGTGGATCTTTTGCATGAACTTCATGGACCTGATCCCGGTGGACTGGCTGCCCTGGGTAGCCGAATCGGTTGGCATCTCCCACCAGAAAGTCGTGCCGACCACGGACGTCAATGCCACTCTCGGCATGTCGATAACGGTATTCATCCTGATCATCATTTACAGCATCCGCTTCAAAGGCCTGGGTGGCTTCCTCTCCGAGCTGGTGATGAACCCCCTCAACCCGAAAGACCTGGGCATGCCCAAGGCCGCCTGGCCTTTTGTCATGACCTTCAACCTGCTGCTGGAGCTCGTTTCCCTGCTGGCCAAGCCGGTTTCGCTGGGCTTGCGATTGTTTGGCAACATGTACGCGGGCGAGCTGATCTTTATCCTTATTGCCATGGTACTCACAGCGGGTTCGGGAGCCGTGGGCGCCGGTCTCAGCGCCATTTTTGGTGAGCATATTCCGCCCTGGTTCTGGGCGGTCGCCACCGCCGCCGTGTTCGCCACCTTGTGGCTCAACCTGAAGGGCAAGCTGGATAACAAAAAAACGCTGTGGCTGTTGCTGGCCGAAATGCTGATCGTCGGCGGCCTGGCTTTCCTCGGCGGACAGTTGATGCATTTTGGCTGGGCGGTGTTCCACCTGATCATCGTCACGCTGCAGGCATTTATTTTCATGATGCTGACCATCGTGTACCTGAGCATGGCTTCGGAACACCACTGATCGGCACACGATGGATCTGATTGGTTTTTAGTGTTTTAACCATCTCTGTAAACGGGAGCTTTCGATGGAAACTGTAATTGGTATGACTGCAATCGCTGTTGCATTGCTGATCGGCCTGGGTGCGCTCGGTGTGGGTATCGGTGTGGGAATCCTGGGCGGCCGCCTGCTGGAAGGTTCCGCTCGTCAGCCGGAACTGGCGCCGATGCTGCAAGGGAAGTTCTTCCTGGCTATTGGCCTGCTGGATGCCGTGGCCATGATCGGCGTGGGTATCGCGCTGTTCTTCACCTTCGCCAATCCATTCGTCGGCCAGCTGCAAGCTGCACTGGGCGGGTAGTTTCTGCCGTTACCCACGGCTTGAATTTCCCTGTTTGAGGCAAATCACCTGAACGAGGTTTAGGCATGAATCTGAATGCCACATTGATTCTCCAGTCCATTGCGATGCTGATTTTCGTGTGGTTCTGCATGAAATTCATTTGGCCGGTGCTGTTGAAAGCGCTGGATGAACGGCGTGAAACGATTGCCGAAGGCCTGGCGGCTTCGGACCGCGCCGAGAAAGAACTGCAATCGGCCAAAGTAGCCGCCGGAGAAGAAATCCGCCAGGCCCGGGAAAAAGCTGGCGAGATCGTCGAGCAGGCCAACCAGCGCCATGCGCAAATTCTCGACCAGGCCAAGGAAGATGCCGTGGCGGAACGCAATCGCCAGGTGACAGCCGCCGAGGCGGATATTGCCCTCTCGGCCAACCAGGCGCGTGAAGTCCTCCGGGCGCAGGTGGCGAGTCTGGCGGTGTTGGGTGCTTCGCGCCTGCTGGAAAAGGAAGTCGACGCTGATGTGCACCGCAAGCTGCTTGACGAACTGATTGCCGAAATCTGAACATGAGCAGCCTGACCACATTGGCCCGGCCCTATGCCAAGGCAGCGTTCAGCCTGGCGCAGGAAGCGGGCGCTTTGGACTCGTGGCAGAGCACGCTGGATTTGGCCAGCCAGATCGCCGGGGACCCAGCGGTCGCCGCCGTGCTGGGGAATCCGCTGGTTTCTCCCGGCCAGGCAATCAGCTTGTTGAACTCGGTTGCCGGCGAGCGCTTTGACGAGGGTTTCAGGCCATTTCTCGGCGTGCTCGGCGCCAACCGCCGCTTGCCCCTGCTGGCCGAGATCACGGCCCTTTTCAGCCGCCTGAAGCAGGCAGCTGAACGCCGTTTGCGCGTGCGGGTGGTTGCCGCGCAGGCGCTTGATGCGGAGCAGGCGAGCCGCTTGAGCGATGCCCTGGCGCGCCGCTTCGACTGCGCCATCGAGATCGACAGCGTGATCGACCGGGGTTTGCTGGGTGGCGCCGTGGTATATGCCGGGGACCAGGTCATCGACGGATCCCTGCGGGGACGGCTGGCCCGGCTGAGCCAGGCCCTGGCGCGATGACGTGGTGACGTGGGGTCAGAGTAAAGGGTCAGAGTAAACATGACTTCATCCGGCCTTCTAACTTTATAGCGAGATTCACTCTGACCCTTTACTCTGACCCCGTTCAACGCAACAGGAAGAAAACCATGCAAGCAACACTGAATCCATCTGAAATCAGCGACCTGATCAAACGCCGGGTCGAGCAACTGAATATTTCCGCGGAAACGCGCAATGAAGGCACCGTTGTCAGTGTTTCGGACGGCATCGCCCGTATCCATGGCCTGGAAGATGCCATGCAGGGCGAGATGATCGAGTTTCCCGGTAACACCTTTGGTCTGGCACTCAACCTGGAACGTGATTCGGTCGGCACGGTAATCCTGGGTGACTACGAGCACATCACCGAAGGCGACACCGTCAAGTGCACCGGCCGTATCCTTGAAGTGCCGCACGGACACGGGCTGCTCGGCCGCGTGGTGGATGCGCTGGGTAACCCGATCGACGGGCAGGGCCCGATCGAGAATGACGGTTTCGCGCCGATTGAAAAAGTGGCGCCGGGCGTGATCTGGCGTAAATCGGTTGATCAGCCGGTGCAGACAGGTCTCAAGTCCATCGACGCCATGGTGCCGATCGGCCGTGGCCAGCGCGAGTTGATCATCGGTGATCGCCAGATCGGCAAATCGGCGATCGCCATCGACACCATCATCAACCAGGCCAAATCCGGCATCAAATGCATTTATGTGGCCATCGGCCAGAAGCAGTCCAGGGTGGCTAATGTCGTGGCCATGCTCGAAGCGCACGGCGCCATGGAGCACACCATCGTCGTCAATGCCTCGGCTTCCGAATCTGCTGCCATGCAGTACATCGCGCCGTATTCCGGCTGCACCATGGGTGAGTATTTCCGTGATCGCGGCGAAGACGCGCTGATCATTTATGACGATTTGACCAAGCAGGCCTGGGCCTACCGGCAGGTATCGCTGCTGCTGCGCCGGCCGCCGGGGCGCGAAGCCTACCCCGGCGACGTGTTCTACCTGCATTCCCGCCTGCTGGAGCGCGCGGCGCGGGTCAACGTCGAATACGTGGAGAAGTTCACCCATGGCAAGGTCAAGGGCAGGACCGGTTCGCTGACGGCACTGCCCATTATCGAAACGCAGGCCGGTGACGTATCCGCCTTCGTTCCGACCAACGTGATTTCCATCACCGACGGCCAGATCTTCCTCGAATCCGACTTGTTCAACAGCGGTATCCGCCCGGCCGTTCACGCCGGCCTGTCGGTATCGCGCGTCGGCGGCGCGGCCCAGACCAAGGTCATCAAGAAGCTGGGCGGCGGTGTGCGCCTGGCCCTGGCGCAGTACCGTGAACTGGCGGCTTTCGCGCAGTTTGCATCCGATCTCGATGACGCCACCCGCGCCCAGTTGGAGCGTGGCCAGCGCGTGACCGAGTTGATGAAGCAGGCGCAATACAGCCCCATGTCGGTGGGACAGATGGCCGTCTCCCTGTTCGCGGTGGATCGCGGATTCATGGACGACGTCGCGCTGAACAAGATCGGCGCTTTCGAGGCCGCCCTGCTCGGTTCCATGAATGCCAGGAAGACGGAGCTGATGGCCACGCTGGATGGCGGCAACTGGAATGACGGCATCGAGGCGCAGTTGAAAGCGGCGGTGGCGGAGTTCAAGGCCAGCGGAAGCTGGTAAGCAAGGCAGCGGAGCGAGAGCATGGCAGGCGGCAAGGAAATTACCAGCAAGATCAAGAGTATCGAAAACACCAAAAAGGTGACTTCGGCGCTGGAGCTGGTTTCTTCCAGCAAAATCCGCAAATCGCAGGACCTGATGAGGGCGACCCGGCCCTATGCGCGCATGATGCGGCGCATCATCAGCCACCTGGGCAAGGCCAACCCGGAATACCGGCACCCTTTCACCGTCCATCACGGTGAGGTGAAGAAAGTGGGTTACGTCATCATTTCCACCGACCGTGGCCTGTGCGGAGGCCTGAACAGCAACCTGTTCAAGCTGGTGCTGGCCAACATGGGCGAGTGGAAGCGCCAGGGAGCTGGCATCAGCATGGTAACCCTGGGCAGAAAGGCCCTGGCCTTTTTCCGCAACGTGCAGGTCGAGATCGTGGCGCGCGCCACCCAACTCGGAGAAAAACCCCAGGTCGGCGATCTGATCGGTTTGATCAAAATCATGCTGGACGCCTACCGTGACGGCAAGATCGACAGGGTTTACCTGGTGTACAACAACTTCATCAATACCATGAGCCAGAAGCCGGTGATCGACCAGTTGTTGCCCTTGCCCGAGACCGAGGATGAAGAGATTCGAGACATCTGGGATTACATTTACGAGCCGGATGCCGAAAGCCTGCTGGACGTGGTGCTGGTGCGCTATATCGAGGTCCTGGTCTACCAGGCCGTGCTGGAAAACCTGGCCTCGGAGCACGCCGCGCGCATGATCGCGATGAAGAACGCCACGGACAATGCCACCGATTTGATTGCCGAGCTGAAACTGGTCTACAACAAAGCCCGCCAGGCAGCGATTACACAGGAAATTTCCGAGATCGTGGGCGGTGCAGCGGCCGTTTAGGGGTCAGAGTAAAAGTTGATCATGATGGGTGACCGAGGAAAATTGCAGTATCTCAATTTTTACTCTGACCCCATCCCAATGGAGCAAGACAAATGAGTGCAGGAAAAATCGTGCAGGTAATTGGCGCCGTCGTCGACGTGGAGTTCTCGCGTGAGGCCATGCCGCGGGTATTCAACGCCCTGACGGTGGACGATACCGAGATCACGCTGGAAGTGCAGCAGCAGTTGGGTGATGGCGTGGTGCGTACCATTGCGCTCGGTTCCACCGATGGCCTCAAGCGTGGTCTGAAAGTGCGTGACACCGGCGCTGCCATTTCCGTGCCGGTGGGTGAGAAAACCCTGGGCCGTGTGATGGATGTGCTGGGGCGGCCGATCGACGAAGCCGGCCCCATCGGCGCCGAAAAGACCATGCCCATTCACCGCAAGCCGCCGAGCTATGAAGACCAGGCCGGGGGCAACGACGTGCTGGAAACCGGCATCAAGGTAATCGACCTGATCATGCCCATCGCCAAGGGCGGCAAAGTCGGCCTCTTCGGCGGCGCCGGCGTGGGCAAGACGGTGACGCTGATGGAGTTGATCCGCAACATTGCCATCGAGCACAGCGGCTTCTCGGTGTTTGCCGGCGTGGGTGAGCGCACCCGCGAGGGCAACGACTTCTATCATGAAATGAAAGATGCCGACGTGCTCAACAAGGTGGCGCTGGTCTATGGCCAGATGAACGAACCGCCGGGTAACCGCCTGCGCGTGGCCCTGACCGGCCTGACCATGGCGGAAGAGTTTCGTGACCAGGGCCGTGACGTGCTGATGTTCATCGACAACATTTACCGTTACACCCTGGCCGGCACCGAGATATCGGCGCTGCTGGGCCGCATGCCGTCCGCCGTGGGCTATCAACCGACACTGGCGCTGGAAATGGGCTTGCTGCAGGAACGCATCACCACCACCAAGACCGGTTCGATCACTTCCTTCCAGGCGGTGTACGTGCCAGCCGACGACTTGACCGACCCGTCACCGGCCACCACCTTCGCTCACCTGGATGCGACCCTGGTACTGAGCCGCGGAATTGCCGAGCAGGGCATCTACCCGGCCGTGGATCCGCTGGATTCCACTTCGCGCCTGCTCGACCCGAACCTGATCGGCACCGATCACTACGAAGTGGCCCGCGCCGTGCAGGGGGTGTTGCAGCGCTACAAGGAACTCAAGGACATCATCGCCATCCTGGGTATGGATGAACTGTCCGATGAGGACCGCCTGACGGTGGCGCGTGCCCGCAAAGTGCAGCGTTTCCTCTCGCAGCCTTTCTTCGTGGCCGAAACGTTCACCGGCTCGCCCGGCAAGTACGTCAGCCTCAAGGATACCATCCGCGCCTTCAAGGGCATTGTCGGGGGCGAGTACGATCACCTCACGGAACAGGCTTTTTACATGGTGGGTGGTATTGAAGAAGCCGTGGCCAAGAACGCCGCCATGTCCAGGAAAGAGGCCGCCTGAACATGAGCAAAACCATCCAATGTGACATCGTCTCGGCACAGGAAGAAATCTGGTCAGGCCAGGCTACGCAGGTGTTCGCCACCGGGGTGGCGGGAGAGCTTGGCATCTATCCGCGGCACACACCGCTGATCACCCAGCTCAAGCCGGGACCGGTGCGGGTGGTGGATACCGAGGGTGAAGAACAGTTCTTCTTCGTGGGCGGCGGTATCATCGAAGTCCAGCCGCACATGGTCACCGTGCTCGCTGACACCGCCGTGCGCGCGGCCGACCTCGACGAAGCCGCCTCCCAGCGCGCCAAGGAAGAAGCCGAACGCGAACTGCTGAACCGCACCGATCGACTGGAAATCGCGCAGGCCCAGGCCAAGCTGGCCCAGGTAGCCGCCCAGTTGCAGGCACTGGAACATTTGCGCAAGAAGGCCAAGCGCTGATTCCATCGCGGTAACGATCCCGGCCGTCCTGAATCTGACCGCGAAACGAAAAATGCATATCGAGCGGTTCGAGATCGAAGAGCGCTTCCGTGGCCCGCCGAAATCCGGCAATGGCGGCTACACCTGTGGCCGCATGGCCAGGCATTTGCAGGGAACAGTCGCGGTCCGGCTCAAGTCACCTCCGCCGCTTGACACCGAACTGCGTCTCGAATCCACCGACCAGGAGGCGCGCCTGTTTGACGGGGCGAAGCTTATCGGAGAGGCAAAGCGCACCCACTTGGATCTGTACGCTCCTCCCAGCCCTGCATACGAGGAGGCGGAAGAAGCGGCGAAGTCGTTCGTTGGGTTCAACAGCCATACGTTTCCGGCTTGCTTCGTATGCGGCCCGGAACGCAGGGCAGACGACGGTCTGTGTATCTTTCCCGGCGCGCTGTACAACACATCGATAATTGCGGCGCCGTGGACGCCTGACGTATCGCTTACCGACGAATTGGGCAACGTGCAGCCGGAATTCCTCTGGTCGGCGCTCGATTGCACGGGAGCCTTCGTGCACTACCCGCTGCCCGATGGCGTCGCAGTGGTTCTTGGCGAACTGGCCGCCACCATTCTGGGTTCCGTCAAGGCCGGGGATCGCTGTGTTGTCCTCGGCTGGCCTTTGGGAGTGGAGGGCCGCAAGCGCCTTGCCGGTACCGCGATCTACGCACCAAACCAGCGCCTCCTTGCCCTGGCCCGGGCAGTATGGATCGAGGTGCCCTTGAGCACCTGGTCCGCTGCATGAGCTCGATCAGGCAAGGCAAGACCATCTATAATGCAACTGCTCGAGCCGAGTGAACCGCAACCCGTCCGCCACTCAAGCGGGGAGTTACTCTTGAAAATCATCGCTGCGCTGTTTGTCTTGGCCGTATTGGCTGTATCCACCTCTGTCGCGCAGGATCAAATCGATCCGGTTTCAGCTTCTCCCGGACTCTATAGAGTGCTGTTGGAGAACGAGCATGTCCGGGTGGTCGAATACCGCATTGAGCCGGGCCAAAAGGAGCCCTGGCACACGCACCCGGCCAAAGTCATGTATGTGATTGAAGGCGGCACCCTGAGAATCACTTTGACCGACGGCACCTCGTTCATCTCGAGCGAGCAGGCGGGCGATGCGCACTGGATGGGCCCTGTCGGGCTTCATTTTGGCGAGAACATCGGGCATACGCCGATTCGCATCGTGATGGTCGAAGTGAAAGCCGCCGCAGGGCTCGTTCCCGCGGAAGACGCGGATTCGCTACGCGCGATCGTAGCTCCCGACCAGTGATCCAGCTGCCATCCGCCGGAACTCTTCGTCGCTGACCAGCCGCTTGGCTTTCGAGCCCAATGACTTGACCTGGGCCAGCACCGCCGGGATGCGTTCTTGCGGCAGGTCGATGCCCAGCTCCACGGCTTTCAGCCGGATGCTGTCGAGGCCGCTCTTCTTGCCCAGCACGATGCGGCGCTCGGCGGCGACGATGTCGGCGGAATACGGTTCGATCGCCTCGGGAATGTGGAACTGGCTGGCCACCGCACCGCTCTCGCGCACGAACAGGTTTTCGCCCACCACTGGCTTCCAGCCATCGACCGAATAAG
>DATDPS010000062.1:0-3181 GCA_035292625.1 Lysobacterales bacterium
GGACTCGGGTTCGCAGACCACCGACCTGAAGATTTACGACATAGAGCGTGTGGAAGTTTTGCGCGGCCCGCAGGGCACGACCTTCGGCGCCAACTCACAGTCGGGCACGGTGCGCTACATCACCAACAAACCCAATCTTACTGAAGTTGAAGCTTCGTTCCGCGGCGACCTGTCATATACAGAGGGAGGCAGCGAGAACTGGGGCGCCTACGCCATGTTCAACATGCCCATCATCGCCGAACAGCTTGCGGCGCGTGTGGTCGTTTATGACGGAGAGGACAGTGGCTACGTCGACAACGTCCGGCTCGGTCACAACGATATCAACTGGGTCGAAACCATCGGTATCCGCGGCATGTTGCGCTGGGCGCCGACCGAAAACGTGACCCTTGATGCCATGATTTGGGCACAGGATCGTGACAATGGCGGCGATTTCCGCTACCACCCCTACGATACGATCTTCGACAACAGCCTGACCCGTGCACAAAAAGTTGCCCTTTCGAGCGACCAGGGCGGGCGCGACAACGTTTCCGAACTGGCGCTTTTCCAGACCGGCGATTTCGATGTGGGGGACTACACCTACACCGGCAAACCGGACGACCAGACGATTTACTCACTCACCATGAACTGGACGCTGGGCTGGTCGGACATGACCGCCACGTACTCGCACTATGACCGGGATTTCGACTTCAAATTCGACTCGTCCTGGATCCTGTTCTTCCTCGGTGTCCGGCCCGCAACCCCCACCGACCCGGGAGTCCGGCCTGACCTGTTCCCGGCCATGACCGACCAGCAGCAAAGCATTGAGCAGGACGCCGTGGAAATCCGCTTCAACTCGACCAACGATGGTCCCTTCCAGTGGCTGGGTGGGGTATTCTGGCGTGAACGCCAAAGCGAGTTCCAGAGCTATGTGCCGGTGGTTGATCCGGATACCGGCCTGCCCTTCGACCCGGGCACCGAGCCGGGCGAAGTACAGCCCCCCACCCCGGGCGCTGGCATCGAAGGCTGCCTGCCCTGCGTTTTCGGACGTGTTGCCGCCAAGGATATCGAGGAAATCGCGTTTTTCGGCGAACTGAGCTGGGCCTTTACGGAACAGTTTGAAGCGACCGTGGGAGCGCGCTGGTTCGAGGTCGAGCAATCCGATACCGGTCTCACGGTTTTCCCCTTCGCGTTGTTTCCGCCCAACCCGCAGTTGCCCAGCTTCAATCAATTCAAGGAAGACCGGACCATCACCAAATTCCAGCTGGCCTGGCACCCCAACGAGGACATGACGGTTTATGCACTGGCTTCTCAGGGCTACCGGCTCGGTGGCACCAACAACCAGGGAGTCGTTGCCATTCCGCCATTCTTCGAAGCGGATGATCTGTGGAACTTCGAATTGGGCTACAAGAGCCTGCTGTTTGATAACCGCGTGATCTTCAATACCGCCCTGTTCCATATCCTGTGGGATAACATGCAGGTTGCCGGACAGGATCCGACGGGCGCTTTCGGTTTCATCGGCAATGCCGGCAAGGCTGAAGTAACAGGCCTCGAAGCCGAGATCTTCGCCAGCCCGACCGAGAACTGGAACCTGACCTTTGGCGCCGGCTGGCTGCCCAAGCGGGAGCTTACCGAAGACCAGGTTTCAGACGAGATCATAGCGCCTGGAAAGGCAGGGGATAAGATTCCGCGCATCCCTGCCCTGACGCTCAATGGCACCGCGCAATACAGTTTCGCCCTGCCGGTGGACGGCTGGTCAGGCTATGCGCGTGGTGAGGGCTTCTACAAGAGCGGATCGAGCACCGAATTCCGCCCATTCGAAATCACCTCAACCGGAGCGGTCAGGTCACCCAATCAGCGTGACCAGGACTCTTACCAGGTGTTCAACCTGCGCTTCGGCGTTGTTGCTGAAGAGATGCAATCCGAGTTCTCGCTCTTCTTCGATAACATTTTCGACGAGGACGGTGACGTGTCCATCGGCGCGGCCAATGGCCAGCCGACCAGCAAGCTGACCACCCGTCCGCGGACGATCGGTATTCAATACAGCAAGGCGTTCTTTTAAACCACTGAAGACCATCAGCACTTCAGCATGATCGGGGGGGATGCCAGGGCATCCCCCTTTTTTCATCTTTTCCGGACTACTTACCCATGATTTTAATCTGCGGAGCTACCGGCAAAACGGGACGGCAACTGCTCAATCTGATCAGGGCCAGCGGCATACCTGCCCGGGCGCTCGTGCGTGACCCGGCGAAAGCGGCCGGGCTGCGCGACAGGGGGTTTGAAGTCGTGATCGGCGATTTGGGGGACCGTGAGGTGCTTGCAGGTGCCTTGAAGAACGTCGACCGCGCGTTCTTGCTGATGGCCAATTCTGAAAACCAGTGCACCGTGGAAAAACAGTTCATCGATGCGGCGCAAACAGCCGGCACACGACATATCGTCAAGCTATCGGCCATAGGCGCTGACAGCAGTTCAACCGCGGTGCTCAAGCGCTACCATGGCCAGGCAGAGGATTATTTGAAGCAATCGGGGCTGGTGCATACCATCATCCAGCCCGGTTTTTTCATGGACAACATGCTGAACTGCGCGCAGACAATCGCCCGGGACAATAGCTTCAGCCTGCCCATGGGCGCTGGCAAGTCGGGTGTGGTGGATATCCGCGACGTTGCGGAGGTGGCGCTTGCGGCCCTGACCCGGCCGGGCCATGAAAACAAAACCTGGGTGGTAACCGGCCCGGAAATATTATCCTTCGCCGAAATTGCGGCTATATTTTCCGCGGTGCTCGGGCGGCAGATCAGCTATGTCGATAGTCCCCCGGACGAGTTTCGTGAGCAGCTGCTCAAGTGGGGCCAGTCCGACTGGTATGTCGCTGCTGCCCTGCAACTGTTCGAGCTGAACCGGCAGAATAAAAACGCAAAAATTACCGGCGACTTCGAGGCCGTGACGGGCCGGGCGCCAAGGTCCATGCGGCAGTTCGTGCAGGACCATCTGGCGTCCTTCAACTGAACTTCCCGCGGGCACCGAGTCTGGGCCCATTACCGCCGGGAGGGCTCAGGCAGCGTGGAGAAGCTGCTTTTCAAAATACGCCTGTAGCCGGTCCATGGCCTGTTCGATGACTTCGTAGGACTCGGAACCAAAACAGATGCGCAGATGCCCTTCGCCCGCGCGGCCGTAGAATGCGCCATCCTCGGTAACCACGGAAGTCTCC
>DATDPS010000063.1:0-2474 GCA_035292625.1 Lysobacterales bacterium
ATAGCCGGTGCCACTGTGGCTGAGCTGATCGCCGCCGGGCGTGCCAGGCATGGCTGACTCGCTGGTGATTGACTGTTCAGCGGTGATCCCGTGGTTCCTGGAGGATGAAGCCAACGCCTGGAGCGAAAAACTGCTGAGCAATCTGGCCAATTTCACCCTGCATGTCCCGGCGCTGTGGCACCTGGAATTGCCCAATGTGCTGCTCACCGCCGAGCGGCGTGGCCGGATCGATGCCGCAAGCAGGCAGGGGTTATTGAGCCGGGCAGGGGGTCTGCCGGTGACCACGGATACTCGTGTTGTTCCGCTGCTGGAAATCTCCCGATTTGCTATTGAACATCGCATCACCACGTATGACGCCGCGTATCTGGAACTTGCCTCACGGCTGGGCTGTCCCTTGGCGACTCGGGATAAAGCGCTCAGGGTGGCCGCAAACAAGGCGGGCTTGCGTTATTAATTTAGTGTACTGGAATATACAGCACATGATTCTTGACTTGGTAGGCTGCCGTCGACCTTAGTTGCATTCGAAATCCTCCTCCCCAACCGGCCGGCAGAAATCGCCCCAATTCCCCGTCGCGCGCCAGTAATCGACAAGGCCGAGTTTGCGGACGATGTCCTTAAACCGTGGATCCTTGGTCTTCCTGTTCGTGGCCTTTATCGGCACCAATCACCTGCAGATACTCGACAAGCACAACTCAGCAGACTAGTTGCCCGTTACTGGCATTCGAACGCGAGCCCTCCGGCAATCGGGTGGCAGGCATCGGCCCAGTTGCCGGTGGTACGCCAGTATGTGGCGATACCCAGTTCCGTCATTAACTCCCTGAAACCCGGCAGTTTGCGCACATCGCTGTATAATGCCAGCCAGGCATTGTTCAGCATCACCGCAATGTTGCCCCGCGAGGCCTTCAGTCCCTGCAACGACAGTTCCGGGTCGCCAAAGTAGGCGGCCCAGATGGCTATAATGCTTTGCGCCAGGGGTGTCTGATAGTCAGGCTGGAGGATGTTTTCGCGTAATTGGGCCAGTGCCGCCTCTCGGTCATCCAGTATAGCCACCATTCTTTTATTAAGGTCTTCCGCCCCTTGTCCCGCCTCGGGAAGCGCGGCGAAGCGTTTTTCGATCTCGGCCCGGTCACCGCTGGCGAGGGCCACCACGAAGGCCGAACCCAAACGGCGCAGCCCTACCCATCCATGCTCCGCGCCGGCGTCGGCCTCGGCGAGCGCCGATTCCAGGTCTCCCGTGCAATGGTACAGTTCGATCAATTGTGAGCTGATCCCTTCGCTTAGCGGGTCCTTTAGCTGTTCCTGCTCCACCATGGCCAATGCCTCCTCGCACCGTCCCAGAAATATCAGGAAAGTCGCCCGCAGCGACATATATTCGTCGTAGAGTCCGTATTGGCGTGCGCTTTCCAGGGTTTCATTAACGGTCTTTTCGGCGCTGACCCAGTCCCTCATGGCGAGACTGTTACCGACACGGTTTGCAACGTTATAAGGTGCATGCGGCGCCAGTTCAAAGGATTTGCCGAGCGCCTGGATCATTTTGATCTGCCAGTCCGGGAACCCGTCGGGCAGGATGATCATGGTTTGGGAATAAAGCCCCGCCAGGGTGTTCCAGGCCAATGCAAAGTTCGGGTCCAGTTGCACGGCCTGTTCAAGGTACTCAATCGACTTGGTAATGTCCGCAGTGGTGAAGTCGAAGGCCTTGGTGCCTTTCAGGTAGGCGTCATACGCCATGGCGTTGGTGGTCATGCCCGGCATGCGGCTGAACTTTGACACGCCCAGTGAAACCTGCAGTGCCTCGGTGACGTCTTTGGATATCTCGTCCTGTACGGCAAAGATATCATCCGGTGACCGGTCATAGGTCTTTGACCAGACGTGAAACCCGTCCGCCGTCCGGTTTAATTGTACCGTGATACGCATGGTTTCCCGGGACCGGCGCACGCTTCCCTCCGCAACAAATGCGACGTCCAGCATTTCCCCGATCTCGCTGATATCCATGTTCTTGTCCTTGAAATAAAAACTGGATGTGCGTGCTGCGACCTGCAACTCCTGTACCTGGGCCAGCCGGTTGAGGATCTCCTCGCTCAAGCCGTCGGCGAAATATCCCTGCTCGGCATCGGAGGAAAGATTGGCGAACGGCAGCACGGCGATCGAGTTCGGCAGCGGCGCTGGCTGCGTGGCTTCGGCCGTATCCACGGCAACCCGTCTGGCGCCGGTGGCAGCTCGCCGGGGGTTTGGCGGTTCTACTTGTGGCCATTGCCGTGGTCGCGCTGCTGGCCGATCGGTGGCTGCGTGAGGACCCGCCGGTCGTCGATCCCCAAGCCATCGCGCAGGCTGCGCCCCCGGTTGTTGTGGATGCGGCCGAAGCCGCACAGCCATCGCCGCCGTCGATCGCCGTGCTGCCGTTCACGGACCTGAGCCCCGACAAAGACCAGGAATATCTCGCCGACGGCCTGGCGGAGGAACTCATCAATCAGTTG
>DATDPS010000064.1:0-48626 GCA_035292625.1 Lysobacterales bacterium
CTGGAAAAGATATTCGAAGATCGCGTGGCGCGTGCCCTGGCGCGCATGGGCATCCCGGGTAAGGACGAAGTCAACGGACTGGCTGAAAAGGTCCAGAAGCTGACCAAACAGGTCGCGGAACTGGATAAGGCGTCGGCTGCCAAGAAAGCACCGCCAAAAAAGCCGGTTGCGAAGAAGGCAACACCGAAGAAAACTTCCAGTAAGTGAGTTACCAGGGGCCGGCATCCGCCGGCCCTTTTTTAACTGGAGTGGGCCATATAGGCGGCAGATAAGCTGGCAAATGCGCTGTGTTCCGGTTCCCGCAGATAAGGCAAAATCATCTGCAGCACGCCGGCAATAGCCTTCACCTGGCCGCTCTCATTGTTCCCTCCTTCTTCCTCGAACACTTCGGCAAACGGGATCCAATAAATCAGCGCCAGCATGAGATTGTTCAACAAAAGTTCTTTTTCGGCCTCGCCCACTTTCAAGGCGCCTTGCCGCTCAAGGCTGGCAATCATGTCCGCTGTGGCCTGCCTTTCGCGCTGAAACAGTCCCCGGAAAGCCCGGTCAAGGGCGGGGACCCTGCCAGTCAGATCTGCCAGGTTGCGGTAAAGGAAACGGTAGTGCCCTTTTAACTCGAAGGAGAGGTGGAGCTGGAACCAAAGATCCTCTGCTTCCAAAGGCAGTTCGGGTGGTACCTGCAGTATCGGATCCAGCTGAACAACGAAGCGCTTGAATAACTCGAGGACAATTTCCCGCTTGCTGTGAAAGTGGTAGTAGAGGTTTCCGGGGCTGATGTCCGCCTCATCGGCGATGTGGTTGGTTGTTACGTGTGGCTCACCCAGCTCATTGAACAAAGCCAGGCTGGTTGCAAGGATCAATTCACGGGTGTTGCGTCTCACCATTGCCAATCGAGTCCGAGATGACCGGAACTGGAGCCAGCCAACTGTTGTGCTCAGATGCCTCCACCCAGCTTGCGCACCAGGGACACGTATTGCGCGCGTGCTTTTTCAGGTGAAATACCCCGCAGTTTTTCCCAGGCTTCATACTTGGCCACGCCAACGAAATCAAAAAACCCGGGTTTTACACCCGTGACATCTCCCACGGATCCCTGTTTGAAAAGGGCGTAAAGCTGCAGCATAGTCTCATTGTCCGGCCGCTCCGGAAGTGACTTGGCCGCAGCAGCAGCTTGTTCGAATAGTGCGGTCGTATCAGTCATGAAAATATTCCATAAAATATCAGAGCCAAAGTGACATGAGGTATTAAATACCTTCTGTCTGGTAAGATCGTACCACGATCAGGCAGGCAATCCGTTGATACTGCTGCCTTGGATTGCGGCGTGGCTGTGGAAGGCAAATCAGGACCCTAACATAACGAATTCCGGAGTGCTTTTATGAACTATTTCGTGACCGGCGGAACCGGCTTTCTTGGCCACAACCTCATCGACTGCCTGCTTCGGCGCAAAGGTGTTATCTACGTGCTGGTCCGGCCTGGTTCAAAGGCAAAGCTGGATTCACTGAAAGCGCGCTGGGGGGAGGAAGGGAAGCGCGTAATAGGAGTCAACGGCGATCTGTCCAAACCGAATCTGGGTGTGTCGTCGGGGCAGCGCAAAAAGCTGGAAGGAAGTATTTCGCATGTATTCCACCTGGCCGCGATTTATGACCTGAAGGCTGATGCGGCTTCCCAGGAAGTAGCAAATATCGGAGGGACGGTGAACGCCGTCGGGTTTGCCAAGTCAGTCAAAGCCAAACGCTTCCATCACGTCAGCTCGATCGCAGCCGCCGGACTGTATCCGGGTACTTTCCGTGAAGACATGTTTGAAGAGGCTCACGGCCTGGACAACCCGTACTTTCGCACCAAGCACGAATCGGAGGGCATTGTGCGGAGCAGGTGCGAGATTCCCTGGCGAATATATCGCCCGGGCATAGTCGTTGGCAGTTCCGAAACCGGTGAAATCGATAAAATCGATGGCCCCTATTATTTTTTCAAGCTGATCCAGAAAATGCGCCGCGCCATGCCCGCCTGGATGCCGGCCATCGGTCTCGAGGGTGGGCGTCTGAACATTGTCCCGGTAGATTTCGTGGTCAAGGCGCTCGACCACATTGCCCATAAATCCGGTGAAGATGGCAAATGCTTTCACCTGACCGATCCCAAGCCGGCACGCATCGGCGAAGTGCTGAACCTGTTCGCGGAGGCTGCCCATGCGCCGCAAATGACCATGCGCATCGACGCCCGGGTCTTCAACTATATCCCGGGGATCATCAAGCAGGGTATTACCATGCTACCCCCGGCAAAGCGGATTTCGCGACAGATTCTGCATGATCTCGGCATGCCGCCCGAGGTGCTGAAATTCATCAATTACCCGACCAAGTTCGATTGCCGTGAAACCGAGCGGGTCCTGAAGGGTTCGGGCATCAAGGTCCCGCCGCTGGATGGCTATGCCTGGCGCCTGTGGGACTATTGGGAGCGGCACCTGGATCCGGACCTGTTCATTGACCGTAGCCTGCGCGGACATGTGCAGGGTAAGGTGGTGGTGGTTACCGGGGGGTCTTCCGGTATAGGCCACGCGACGGCAATGATGATGGCCCGGGCCGGTGCGCGGGTGGCGATTGTTGCAAGGGATAAGGACAAACTGGCTGAAACGGTCAAGGAGATTGAAAAAGACGAAGGACAGGTCTGGAGTTATTCGGCGGACCTGGCGGAAATTGATGCCTGTGACCGGGTCATCGCCGAGATCACCAGGGATCTGGGTGACATCGATATCCTGGTCAACAATGCCGGCCGCTCGATCCGCCGCTCCATTGCGACCTCTTATGACCGTTTTCATGATTACGAGCGCTGCATGCAGCTCAATTATTTTGGCAGTTTGCGCCTGATCATGGGAGTCTTGCCGGCGATGGAAAAAAGGCATAAGGGGCAAATCATCAATATTTCCTCCATCGGCGTGCTCAGCAACGCGCCACGATTTTCGGCCTATGTCGCATCCAAGGCCGCTTTGGACGCCTTTTCCAGGTGTGCTGCCGCAGAATTCAGTGATGCAGGGGTCAGTTTTACAACCATCAACATGCCCCTGGTAAGAACACCGATGATTGCACCTACCCGCATGTACGACAACGTGCCCACGATCACCGCGGATGAAGCAGCCGACATGGTCAAGCACGCAGTCATTTACAAGCCGCAGCGTATTGCCACCCGGCTTGGAATTTTTGCCCAGGTTCTACACGCTGTTGCGCCCAAGGTAGCCGAAATCATCATGAACAGCGCATTCCGCATGTTTCCGGATTCGGCCGCAGCCAAGGGTGTGAGCGAATCACAGGTCCAGGCTTCGCAGGAGCAGTTAGCCTTTGCCAGCATCATGCGCGGCATTCACTGGTAGGGAATGGCCAAACGTTGGCACAGTGGTGTCGGGAAGAACGAAGTAGAAGACTGGTTGCCACCGGCGGCTGAAAGGAGAAAGCACAATGTTACAGGTGAACGACAAGGCGCCGGACTTTACCCTGGAAGATGAGCAAGGAGCGAAATTTACACTCTCTGCCAGACAAGGTGAAAAAATCCTTCTGGTGTTCTATCCAGGCGATAACACGCCGGTCTGCACGCGGCAATTATGCGATTACCGGGATGGCGTGGAAGCCTTTGCTGGCGTGGGTGTCAGCTTGATAGGTATCAGCAACGATGATGCAGAATCTCACCGCAAGTTCAAGCAAAAACACCAATTGCCATTCACCTTGCTGACCGACCCCGATTTAAAGGTAGCCTCAAAATACGACAGTACGGGATTGATGGGCATGAAACGATCTGTTTATCTGTTGGATGAAAAAGGTGTGATTCGTTATCGACACGTGGAATCGGTGGCTTTATTCAGGCGTACGCGACAAGAGATTCTGCAGGCGATTGCAGATCTTGGAGTATCCGGAAGGACCGGGCAAACGATGTGACAACAGCGTTCGGCTTATTCTTCGAACGTGCAGTTGAAATGACTTTCCAGGTACTGTTTGATTTCATCTTCAATGCGAGCCTTGAGCATCGCCAGAAAAAAGCCCAGGCGGGCATTGATACGGATTTCACGCCTTCCCACCGAGATACTGCCGGAAGCTCCATGACGCTCGAAGTGGATAACATCCCCATCCCAGCCGTAATCGATGTCAAATTTCCGCGCCAGGTCGGCTGCCAGGTCGTCTGCGGCCTGCTGGGCTTCTTCGTGAGCCATCTGGTGAAAAGCGCAAATATCGATGACGGACATGATCGACGCGATCTCTGGGTGAACCGGGAAAGTCTAGTCCGAGTCGTTCCGTTCGGCCAGTTTCAGTTTCTGCGCAGACACTGGGGATGGAACACACCGTGACCCACAATACCAGGCGGGCTTGGCGATATTTGCTTTGGCTACCGGCGCTGCTGATGTTGCTGCTTTTTTTGCTGGGTTTGATCGCCGATGCCTGGCTGGAATCCCCGGGGGGGCGGCAACTGTTGCAGCGGGAATTGAGCCAGCGCCTGGGGTTTCCGGTGGCTTTACAAGGGGATTATGGCTTGAAGTTCCTGCCGCGGCTGAAAATTGCAGGATCAGGCCTGGAAGTTGGCCAGCGGGGTGAGGAGGGTGTCTCTATCTACAGCAGGAATTTTTCTGCTGAAGTTGAGATCGTTCCATTGATCCGCCGGGAACTGCGTATTGTGGCAATCGGCTTGAGTGACGGCTTCATTAACCTGGCAAAGCTGTCCGGGCCAGGAAAAGGAACGGGCTTGGGGGCCAGCTCCCCGGATGGGACCTCAATCAGCCTACCCGATTTGGCATCACTGAACCTGAACAACTTTTCCATTCGCTATGGCGAAGCGAGTGACCGGATGGAGCTGGGTGAGTTGCAACTCACCGGTTTCAAGGCCGGTGTCCCATCAGATCTTGCGATCAGAGTGGGAATGTTTCGGGGTGAAACTGCCTGGGCTGCAGCCACCATGCGGGGCAGACTGACGGTTGAAGCAGCCGACCTGTCAACTGAGCTGGACATTTCGGAGTTGCAAATTGCCCTGGGTAAAACGGTGATTGACGGTCTGACTGGCAGCTGGAGATGGGAGAGGTCAGCTGCACGTCTGGAGGGCTGGGTGGACTGGGTGGATGCTGTCCGTGCGGTAAGTTTGCAGTTCGAACTTGCTCTTGGTGGTCCTGTTTCCGGTGCTTTACGTGGCAGCTACCGGGACCCTGTGTTTGCCTGGCCCATGGCATTTGGAGTGTTTTTTAAGCTCCTGCCCGATGTCATTGATCTGCAACAGGTCAAAATTGACTTGGGTGAACAGCACATCGACGGCAGTGGTTGTCTGCGGTTCGCCGATAAATCGGGTTTGCATCTTTCATTACTGGCTGACGAACTGGATCTCGACGAACTGAACCCCATTCTTTCCATCCGGCAGGGCGGGGCGGGGGATCTACCCATGGGTCTCGCCATCAGGATGCGGGTCGAGAAGGCCCGAATGGCCGGTGCAGTAGCTGATGGTGTGAGTGTTGAGATCGGCGCTGAGCCCGATTGTGCAGCTGCCGGCAATATTGTGCCTTGACTGCAGCATGGTCTGCTGGGCGTCAATGGCTCGATACATATACAATGCCTCGCTTGGGAAACTTTGACGCAGGTTCCGATGCCACCGAAAAAATCAGATCAGGATGCGCAGCAGCTGGGCAGTGCCAGGGAAGAAATTGACCGGCTGGACCAGAAGATCCAGGAGTTGATCAGCACCCGGGCGCGCCTGGCGTCCAGCGTGCGCGAAAGCAAGGGGGAATTCCCACACGCGGTGGATTATTACCGCCCGGAACGGGAGGCTGAAGTGTTGCGTGCCGTTATTCAACGCAACCAGGGGCCGCTCAGTGATGCCGAGATGGTGCGGCTGTTCCGCGAAATCATGTCCGCCTGCCTGGCACAGCAGGAGCCGCTGAAGATTGCCTACCTGGGTCCGGAAGGGACTTTCACGCAACAGGCCGTGCACCGTCACTTCGGCCACTCTGTCCATGCCCTGAGCTACAGCGGCATCGACAGCGTGTTTGAGCAGGTGCAGGCGGCAGAAGCGGACTTCGGCGTCGTGCCAGTGGAAAATTCGTCCCAGGGCATAGTCAGCCACACGCTGGACATGTTCATGGTATCTGACTTGAAAATCTGCGGTGAGATCGAGTTACGCGTGCACCAGAACCTGCTCACGCAAGCGCGCAGCCTCACCCAGATCGAGCGTGTCTATTCCCACGAACAATCATTGTCGCAGTGCAAAGCCTGGATCCGCGGGCACCTGCCGCGCGCCGAACTGATTGCAGTAGGCAGTAATGCAGAAGCGGCGCGGCGTGTGCGCAATGCCCCCGAGGCTGCCGCCATTGCTGGCCGGTCAGCAGCCGAGATCTATGGCTTGCCAGTGTTGTTTGCGAATATCGAGGACCACGTTGACAACACCACACGCTTCCTGGTTATCGGACGACATCTTTTTGCCCCGTCAGGAAAAGACAAAACGACACTGTTACTGGCGGGGCACGAAGGGCCAGGGCTCCTGTACCGGCTGCTACAGCCATTCGAAACGCATGGCGTCAACATGACGCGCATCGAATCCAGGCCATCCTCACAGGGTAAATGGGAATACCTGTTTTTTGTCGATGTGGAAGGCCATGCAGAGGAGCCTTCCGTGGCCGCAGCGTTGCTGGAACTCAAGCGCATAGCCAAATTATTCCGGGTGCTGGGATCCTACCCCCGCGCTTTGCTGCCCGAGGAAGGCGGGACCAGAGCGGGTAAGCGCACAGCCTCCTGAACGACCTGATTCGACGCGACAATCACCCCGCGACCGGTTTGGAAACTGCCGCAAGGATAATAAGTTGATCCTGATCACACGGACATTGTCCTCTCCCTTGCGGGGCAAACTTCATCCGCCCGGTGATAAATCCATATCACATCGCGCCGTGATCCTGGCCAGCCTGGCTGAAGGCGAATCCCGCATTACCGGACTGCTCGGTGCAGAGGATGTGAAGGCAACAGCAAATGCCTGCCGCCAGGTGGGTGCCCATATCCGGACCAGCGATGGGGTAACGATGGTACAGGGGACCGGGCAAACTGGCCTCCAGCAACCCAGCCGGGCTCTTGACATGGGTAATTCCGGCACAGCAATGCGCTTGTTGGCCGGGGTTTTATCCGCCCAGCCTTTCGATTCTGTATTAATTGGGGATGAGTCACTGAGCAGGCGCCCGATGCGGCGTATCATTGAACCTCTGACACACATGGGTGCAAAGATAGAAGCGACTCCCGCTGGCACTGCACCATTGCGCATCCAGGGTAATCCGGCTTTGCAGGGAATTGACTACCACCTCCCTGTGGCCAGCGCGCAGATCAAATCCTGCCTGTTATTGGCTGGTTTGTATGCCAAGGGCTCAACCTGCGTTTCGGAATCACAACAAAGTCGCGACCACACGGAAAAGATGCTGCCGGTATTCGGTGTTCCGCTTGAATCTCCATGTTGTGTGCAGGGCGGTAGTAAACTGACTGCCGCGAACGTGCGGGTGCCAGCGGATATTTCCTCGGCCGCCTTTTTCCTCGTCGCCGCAGCCATGATTCCTGGTTCTGAATTGCTGTTATGTGACGTGGGAGTAAACACGACCCGCGATGGCATTCTGCGGGTTCTGCATGCCATGGGCGCCGATGTTCGTATCCGCAATCGCCGGCTGTTTGGCCAAGAGCCGGTCGCAGATATCCGGGTGCGCTACAGCAAGGGGCTGAAAGGTGTCGATATTCCCGCATGTTGGGTGCCTTCCTTGATTGACGAACTGCCGGCCATCATGGTCCTGGCGGTAACGGCATCGGGCACAACGCGAATTCGCGGTGCAGCCGAACTACGAGTCAAGGAAAGCGACCGCCTGGCCGTGATGTCGACCGGCCTTGCATGCTTGGGTGTGCGCGTGAATGAAATCGAGGACGGCATCGACATTATGGGTGGTGCAACTCAGGGAGGCGAAGTGGATGGCGCGGGTGATCACCGCTGCGCCATGAGTTTCGCAGTCCTGGGTCAGGTAGCAAAATCGGAAGTCCGGGTACTTGGGGCTTACAATATCAATACCTCCTACCCGGATTTCCCCAAGCACCTGCAGGCCGTTGGGGGGAATCTTGACCTTAAGCATTGAGCACGAATGCGGTGCAGGCCGGTGAAAAAGGACAATATTCCGGTAATCACAATTGACGGCCCTGGCGGATCAGGCAAGGGCACTGTTTCTGCGCGATTAGCACATCGGCTTGGGTGGCATTTTCTGGACAGCGGAGCACTCTACAGGCTGGTCGCTGTAGCCGCACTGGACCGCGGGATTTCAGCTGATCATGAAGCCGCCCTGGGAGAGCTTGCCGGTCAACTGGATGTGCATTTCAACACCGAACACGGCGAGATGGGTGCTTATCTGAATGGTCAGTCTGTGTCTGAACGCCTGCGCAGTGAAGCCGTCAGTGCATTCGCCTCCCGGGCAGCCGCGGTACCGTCCGTGCGCTCAGCCCTGGTCGACCGGCAACGGGCGTTTCTTCAGCCACCGGGGCTGGTAGCCGATGGCCGTGACATGGGCACGGTGATTTTCCCCCAGGCAGAAGTGAAAATTTTCCTCACTGCGAGTGCCAGGGAAAGGGCCCGAAGACGTTATAAGCAGTTGAAAGAAAAAGGAGAAAGTGTTATCTTCTCGCGCCTTTTCCGAGAGATTGAAAAGCGCGACGAGAGGGACCGGACGAGGCTCGTTGCGCCGTTGCTGCCCGCTGCGGATGCAGCAGTGATCGATTCCACGGATTTAAGCGTCGAGGAAGTGGTGCAGGTAATTATAAAATTACTTGAAAAACATCGAATAGTTTGATGAATGTATTGAGAAATATATTGGATTTTTAATGGCGCCACTCACTGAGTGGTAATTGCAACCGGGACTTCAAACGCCCATCAACCCAGTGCGAGTGGCTGTTCACGAAGCAGTTAACTGGCGAGTAACCAACAACATGACTGAAAGTTTTGCTGAACTATTTGAACAGAGCCTGGCGGCGCACGATCTGCGCCCCGGTTCGATCGTAACTGGCACGGTAATGGAAATTCGCGACGACGTAGTGGTCGTGCATGCCGGGCTTAAATCAGAGGGAATCGTTCCAATCGCCCAATTCAGGAACCTGAACGGAGACCTGGAAGTCGCGGTGGGCGACGAAGTCCAGGTAGCGCTGGACGCCATCGAAGACGGCTTTGGCGAAACCCGCCTGTCCCGGGACAAGGCCAAGAGGTCCATGGTCTGGGATAAACTCGAAGGTGCGTTTGAAGGCGAGGAGACCGTCGAAGGCAAAATCAGCGGCAAGGTCAAGGGTGGTTTCACCGTCGACATTGAAGACATTCGCGCCTTCCTGCCCGGTTCGCTGGTGGATGTCCGTCCGGTGCGTGATCCAACGTATCTCGAAGGCAAGGACCTCGAGTTCAAGATCATCAAGCTCGATCGCAAGCGCAACAACATAGTGGTTTCGCGCCGCGCGGTGGTTGAAAAAGAGTTCAGCGCAGAACGGGAGGCGCTGCTGGATCGCCTGGAAGAGGGCGCCATTGTGAAGGGCGTGGTGAAGAATCTCACCGACTACGGCGCGTTCATTGACCTGGGCGGAATCGACGGCTTGTTGCACATCACCGACATGGCATGGAAGCGTGTCCGCCACCCAAGTGAAGTGGTTAACGTAGCCGACGAGCTGGATGTCCGGGTGTTGCGCTTCGACCGCGAACGCAACCGTGTATCGCTTGGGCTTAAACAGCTTGGCGATGACCCATGGAGTGATTTGACTCGCAGGTACCCGGTCGGTCACCGCCTGTTTGGCCGTATTTCGAACATCACCGACTATGGCTGCTTTGTCGAAATCGAAGATGGCGTTGAAGGGCTTGTGCATGTTTCCGAGATGGATTGGACCAACAAGAACGTCAATCCGGCCAAGGTAGTGCATACCGGACAGGAAGTTGAGGTCATGGTGCTGGATATCGACGAGGAGCGCCGCCGAATTTCCCTCGGCATGAAGCAGTGTCAGCCCAATCCATGGGAATCATTCGCAGCGATTTACAACAAGGGCGACAAGGTTACTGGCGCGATCAAGTCCATCACAGATTTCGGTATTTTTATCGGGCTTGATGGGGGTATCGACGGCCTGGTTCATCTGTCTGATATTTCCTGGCACGATACTGGCGAGGAAGCGGTGCGCAATTACCGCAAGGGCGAGGAACTTGAGGCTGTGGTGCTGGCGGTCGATCCGGAGCGGGAAAGAATCTCGCTGGGCATCAAGCAGCTCGACCAGGATCCGTTCGCCACTTTTATGGCCGAGAATCCGCGAGGCAGCATGGTCAAGGGTAAAGTCAAGGAAGTTGACGCTCGTGGTGCGGTGATTACGCTGGCGGAGGGTGTTGAGGGCTATCTGCGAGCGTCGGATATTCGCAAAGAGCGCGTTGACGATGCCACCAAAGAGTTTTCAGTGGGTGATGAGGTCGAAGCGAAGTTCATCAGCATCGACCGTAAAAACCGCACGCTGAGCCTTTCCATTCGCGCCAAGGATGATGCCGAACTGGCAGAAGCTTTGGAAGAATACCAGCAGAGCAACGCATCCAGTGGAACAACGTCCCTGGGAGACCTGTTGAAAGAGCAACTGGACCAGGAAGATTGATTTTGGGAGCCGGCGCTGTGCCGGCTCCTGCTTCAATTACGAGTTTAAAAAACATCGGCAGGTATGAGGCAGGATCCATATGACAAAATCTGAACTGATTGAACTCCTGGCTGGAAACCAAAAACACCTCGCGCACCTGGATGTAGAGTTGGCGGTTAAGTCGATTCTGGAACAGATGAGCACGGCCCTTGCCGAAGGCAGCCGTATCGAGATTCGGGGTTTCGGCAGTTTTTCGCTGCATTTTCGCGCGCCGCGCATGGGCAGGAATCCGAAGACCGGGGAGGCCGTGGCGCTGCCCGGCAAGCATGTACCCCACTTCAAACCCGGTAAATCATTGCGTGAACGGGTCGACTTCCCGAATCAGGCATAGAGCGCCTGTATTTTGCACCAGTAGCCGGTCTGGCGAAGCAACAGCGATAGAATCCGCCAGCCCGATACCCGGTGGGTGAAAAGGGACTCCGCTGTCCGGGGTCGGGAGCTTGGTGTGTACCGCATTGGATTAATTTTCGTTACGGTCCTGGCCATAGTGCTGGGGCTTTTGATCGGCATCCTCAACCATGACCTGGTGAAAGTCGACCTGCTTTGGTTTCAGCTCGATTGGCCCCTGGGCCTGTTGCTGCTTTTTGCCCTCACGATCGGCCTGCTGGTGGGTGTTTCACTCATGTGGCTGTTCACGGTGATTCCGCTGCGCTTGCAATTGCGTAAAGCGCGGAGGACTGCCACTGGAGGTAGCGTGGTCACCGACCGTATCAATGACTGATTACCTGTTTTTCCTCTTTTTGCCCCTTGCGGTGTATTTCGGCTGGTGGCTGTCCAGGAATTACGCCCGCCGTGCCACCAGAAAGCACAATCGCTTGTTCAGTGACCAGTATTTCCAGGGCCTGAACTACCTGTTGAATGAGCAACCCGACAAAGCCATTCAGGTCTTTCTTGAATTGGCTGATGTTAACCAGGATACAGTCGAAACACATATGGCACTGGGAAGCCTGTTCAGGCGTCGTGGTGAAGTTGACCGGGCCATTCGCTTCCACCAGAACATCATTGCAAAAGCGGGGTTGGAGCCTGAGCAACGCACACAGGCTTTACTTGAGCTTGGCGAAGACTATATGCGTGCCGGATTGCTTGATCGCGCGGAACGTCTGTTTTCCGAATTGATCGAGAGTGATGCGCAGACACCGGCAGCACTACGCAGTCTGTTGGAGATTTACCAACAGGAGAAAGACTGGAACAAGGCATTGGTGCAAGCCGAGCGTCTTGAACAGGTGGAGGGAGTTCACCTCGGCGGCATGATGTCACAGTTCTGTTGCGAACTGGCGGAGCAGGGACTGGCTGCTGATGACTGCCAATTGGCGCGCAAGCAATTGCGCCAGGCGCGGCGTCATGACCCGCAGTGCATCCGGGCACGGTTCATCCTCGCCCGAATGAGCAAAAGTGAGGGTGACCTGAACGCAGCGCTGGCTGCCTACGAGGAGATCGCAGACCTGGATGTCGGTTATCTGCCAGATGTCATGGAGGACTACCTTGCGGTGGCAGCCGAGGCCAATGCGTTGCCGAGGGCGCGCGACAGGCTGCAGGCGTGGTCGGAGCGTTATCAAGGTATCTCCCTGGTGCTCAAGTTGACCGAATTCATTGCTGCCGAGCAGGGGCCCGAGGCTGCCGGAAAGTACCTGGTGGAAGCCTTGCACACCAAACCTTCGGTACGGGGACTGGACCGCTTGATCGAATTTCGCGCTGCAGGTCATTTGCCAGCGGCAAGCAGCGACGACATCCTCAAGGCCGTGACGGCACGCTTAATGGACCGGCAGCCTGGTTATCGCTGCTCTAATTGTGGTTTCAGTGGTCAGTCCCACCACTGGCAGTGTCCCAGTTGTCGCCGGTGGGATACCACCCGCACCATTCAGGGGGTGCTGGGTGAGTAAGCGGCCGGGAACATGTCTGTTGCGCCGTTAAACCCATTCCCGGCCTGGCTTGCCGCCACCGGCGTACTTGCTTTCTTGCTGACGGGTTTTTTTACCTGGTATGCACGCCGCCGTGGCATGCTGGATATCCCAAGTGAACGCCACAGTCACACGGTGCCCACACCGCGTGGTGGTGGGGCTGGAATTATCGCAGCCCTGTTCATCATCAGCCTGGCATTGAATCCTGATTCCGTCGCCATTGAGTATTGGGTGCGGTGTGCTCTACCGGGAATCGTAGCGCTCAGCCTGGTCGGTTGGTGGGATGACCGGGTCGGCCTGTCGGCGCATCTGCGCTTTCTTGTTCAACTCCTGGCAGTTTTCTACCTCTCCTGGTACCTGGTTTCTACAGGCATTGCTCACACGCCGATGCCTGCGTTGGTGGCGGTTGGTTTTGTGTTGTGGATGATCAATCTGTACAACTTCATGGACGGTAGCAATGGCATGGCGGGGTTTCAGGGTGTATTTGCCGGCTGTGCGCTGACCTGGCTTTTTCTCCATGCGGGTGACAACCACGCTGCGCTTGTTTCCGCTCTCATAGCGGCTGCGTGCCTGGGCTTTTTGCCGTGGAACCTGGGACGGGCCCGTGTGTTCATGGGTGATGTCGCCAGTGGTTCACTGGGTTTTGCCTTCGCCGCCTTGCTGGTGTACGGTGTTTTTACCGCCAGCCTGGCCCTGCCAGTGGCTTGGTTGGTGATGTTGGTTTTCCTGTGTGACGCCAGCCTTACACTTATCGCGAGGGTAATACGAGGTGAGCGGTGGTATAATCCCCACAAACAGCATCTTTACCAGCGATTGATTTTGCGCGGCTGGTCACATGGAAGTGTCCTGGCGCTTTATCAGTCGATCAACCTGGTGCTGGTAGCGCCGGCAATTGCAGTTGCAGTCAATTGGCCGGTGTGGGCCGCGTTCATGGCTTCAGCCACGACCATAGCACTCGGACTGGGCTGGTTGCTGGTAAAGAAGAATCTGGAGTGCTCGCTAAAAGCGGGATGAAAAAGATGTACTTTATGCGCATTCTCCGGCATCCACGGGCGGCAGTTGTCGTTCACGACCTTTTCATGGTGGCAGTATCCTGGCTGGCAGCTGGCGCCATAGTGCGCCAGAGTGGGTTTTCGAGTGTGATCCCGCCGGTGCCTCTACTGGCTGAACTGCTGCTGATCCTCGCGATGCAGGGAATCGTCATGTGGTTTACCGGACTGTACAAAGGCCTGTGGCGATTCGCCAGTTTTCCTGACATGTGGAACATCGCACGTGCCGCGTTTTTTGGCACGGTTCTGATCATTGCCACCCTCACCTTGTTCTTTCCGGCTGAAATTCGCCAAATGCTGGGCGTCATCCTTATTTATCCGGGAATCCTGTTCCTGACCCTGGGGCTGCCACGGATGTGCTACCGGTTCTGGAAGGATTCGCGTTTTCCCGCCATACAGGTTACTAAGGGTCTGAAACGCGTAGTGGTGCTCGGCGCGGGCCGTTCGGGGGCATTGCTGGAACGGGAATTGCGGCACCGCAGTGGCTTCCACGTAATCGGCTTTCTGGATGATGACAGCCGCTTGCGCGGCGCCCAAGTGCATGGCATACCCCTATTGGGAACCATCGAGAAATTGCCCCGGGTCGCGCGCGAATTCGATGTGGATTTGGCCATCATTGCAATACCTTCAGCCACCAACCAGCAAATGCAGCACGTGGTGGAAATTTGCGAACATAGCGGGATCGAATTCCGCACCTTGCCCACTCTGAATGACCTGGGCAACAAGGCCACGCGGATTGTTGACCTGAAGCGCGTTGCTATCGATGACCTGCTTGGTCGCGAGCCGGTGTCGCTGGAGTGGGATTCGATACGCGAAGGCCTGGCTGGAAAGCGCGTCATGATTACCGGCGGTGGTGGCTCCATCGGTTCCGAGTTGTGCCGGCAAATCGCTCGCCTCAACCCGGTGGAACTGATCGTGGTAGACAATGGTGAGTACGCTTTGTACCGCATAGACCACGAGTTGCACAGTGAATTCCGGGATCTTATCTTTTACAGTGTCCTGGGCGATATTTGCGATTCCGCCACGGTGGAGAAAGTGGTCGGCGAATACAAGCCCGACATGATTTTTCATGCCGCGGCATACAAGCACCTGCCCATTCTTCAGACTCAGGTGCGCGAGGCCTTTCGCAACAACGTCCTGGGCACCATGAGACTGGCCGAAGCAGCGGAACGACACGGAGTGGGCACATTTGTACTGATCTCTACCGACAAGGCAGTCAATCCGGCCAACATCATGGGCGCTACCAAGCGCGTGGCCGAGATGTTTTGCCAGAATATGAATACCCGTTCAAACACGCGTTATATAACGGTGCGATTCGGCAACGTATTGAATTCCAATGGTAGCGTGGTACCCCTGTTCAAGGAGCAGATCGCGCGGGGCGGGCCAATAACGGTTACCCACCCGGAAATTTCCCGCTACTTCATGACCATCTCGGAAGCCAGTCAGCTCATCATGCAGGCCGCCGTTCTGGGTAGCGGTGGCGAAATTTACGTGCTGGATATGGGCGAACCGGTCAAAATCACTTACCTGGCCGAGCAATTGATCCGGCTTTCAGGGAAAACCCCGGGCAAGGACATCCAAATCGTATACACCGGATTGCGGCCCGGAGAAAAGCTGTTTGAAGAACTTTTTCATGAACTTGAGCCGTACGAGCAGACCAAGCATGAAAAGATTTTCCTGGCCCATCCCCGCCAAGCCAACTGGGAAAACCTGGGCATGGATTTGCGCGAGGCCGAATTGGCCGTGAAGCGATATGACACGAAGAAAATCCAGCAAGTCCTGTTGAAACTGGTACCGGAGCTGGCCAAGTCTTCTTTTGGCGCCGCGCTGGATCCGTCGGAGGTCATTTCTCTGAACCGGCCTGTTCAGCGCCTGTGAACGCCCTGCAGATGCCCATCGACGTCGGCCATTTTTCCGCATCGTGTTCACAAGCCCAAAGCCAAATCGCGTATCTGTGAAACGCGTGCGTAAAGCGGTTTTTCCGGTTGCAGGTTTGGGAACCCGCTTTTTACCAGCCACAAAATCGATTCCAAAGGAAATGCTGCCGGTAGTGGATAAACCGCTGATCCAGTATGCGGTGGAAGAGGCATTGGAAGCCGGAATTGAGACGCTGATCTTCATAACCAGCCGCAATAAACACGCGATCTCCGACCACTTCGATACGGCTTTTGAGCTGCAAACCCGGCTTTCATCCACGGGCAAGGTTGAACTGCTGGCCCGCGTGACGGACATCATTCCAGAGCATGTCAGCAGAGTACACGTGACCCAGACAGAAGCATTGGGCCTGGGCCATGCTGTGCTGTGTGCCGAGTCGGTGGTGGGCGACGAACCGTTCGCTATCATTCTTGCAGACGACATGGTGCTCAATCGCGGTCCCGGTGCACTGTCACAGATGGTCGCGTTGCACCAGCGAACCGGCGCCAGTGTAGTGGGGGTGGAGGAAATCCCGCCGGAGCTGACACGCAGTTATGGCGTTGTCGGCGTGACGGAGCAGCCCGATGGCAACCTGGCCATCCACACCATTGTCGAAAAGCCTGAATCGAAAGATGCTCCCTCCAGGCTCGGCGTCGTCGGCCGGTACGTACTATCACCCGGTATATTCGGTCAGTTGCGCCAGGTAAAGCCGGGTGTGGGGGGGGAAATCCAGTTGACCGATGGCATAGCCGCTTTATTGCGATCCGAGCCGGTACTTGCCTTGCCGTTTGCAGGGGTTCGATACGATTGCGGCAGCCGCGAAGGATACATCCGCGCCACCATCGACCATGCACTGGAGTTGGACGAATTGCGCGAGGCAGTGCTCGATCACATGGCCATGGCGTTGCAGCGCGCGGGACGTTAGCCCGCCGGAAACGCATGCCTGAAGTTCCGACGACCGAAGTTCACGTGCCAGGAAACTGCCAGCCTTCCGTTCGTCACTCCCGCGACTGGCCCAAGGGTTCGGTCATTCGCCTCGATCATCGTTCGACTGTGCTGCGTGACAACCCCTGGAGCGATCCGACCGATCGGTCCGTTTATGTATATTTGCCCGCCAGTTACAGCGAAATTCTCCAACCGTTCATTGCCCTATGGGACCTGGCTGCGTTCAGCAATTCGGGTCGAGGCCATCTGAATTGGCGCAACCACGGGGAGAATTTACCGGATCGCCTGGACCGGCTGATGGGAACCGGCGCCATGCCAGCCGTGGTGGTGGTGATACCGGACTGTTACACCTCCCTGGGTGGTAACCAGTACATCAATACCGCCGGGGTGGGGCAGTATGCGGATTACCTGGTCACGGAACTCGTGCCTTTCATAGCATCCAGGGTCAACGTGATCGATAATCGGAACGGCCGCGGACTGTTCGGCAAGTCTTCCGGTGGATTTGGCGCATTGCACCACGGCATGAAATACAGCCATGCCTGGGGTGCGGTAGCCAGCCATGCCGGAGACGTTGGTTTTGATTTGGTTTACCGTCCGGCATTCGCGGATACGTGCGCAGCATTGCTGGAGCATGAAGGAGATTCGATAGCCTTTATCCGTGAGTTCTGGTGTAAGAACAACCCTTCGGCACAGGAATTTTCCGCGCTGATGATCCTGGCCATGGCGGCCAGTTATGACCCGGATCCAGGGCAGCCGCGGTGCATTCGTTTGCCATTTGACATTCGAACCTGCGCCCTGGATGAACAACGCTGGGCGAGGTGGTTGACGTATGATCCCCTGAACCTGACGGCTGACGATGCGGCAGGATTGAAAAGCCTGCATGGCCTGTATATCGACGTGGGCAGCTACGATCAGTACCGTATCCAGTATGGTTGCCGTGCCCTGGCTGACAAACTGAACGGCCTGGGTGTCGGATTTCATTTCGAGGAGTTCAACGGCAGTCACTCAGCGATTGACTGGCGCCTGGATCACTCCTTGCCCTTTCTTGCCGGGGCCTTGAAAAAAGCCCTGGACGCAGCCACGTGATAAGCTGCAGCCGGAATGTGGCAAAGACCTTCAGGGTGATGAAGTCATGATTGAAATTACTTCCACAGCGCAGAATTATTTCCAGCGCCTGATTGCACAGCAGGAAGAAGAAGGCCTGGGATTGAGGATTTCCGTCCGGCTGCCTGGCACCCCAAATGCGAGTTGTGACCTGCAATTCTGTCCTGCAGGCCAACAGCGGGACACGGATTGCGTGATCCCTTACCCCCTGTTCAATCTGTTTGTTGCCCACGACAGCGAACGCTGGCTGCAGCAGGCGCAGATCGATTTTGAAGAAAGTTCAACCGGGGGGGCGCTCACCATCCGGGCACCGGGTATCAAGGGTTCAGAACCGGCGGGAGATGCACCGGTCGAGCATCGCGTGGAATGGCTGCTCGAATCAGAAATCAATCCGTCGCTGGCTTCACACGGAGGCCGGGTTTCCCTGGTGGAAATAACCCGCAAAATGGAAGTGGTATTGCAATTCGGCGGTGGTTGTCATGGTTGTGGCATGGTCGATGTCACTCTGAAACAAGGCATCGAGAAAACCTTGACCGAGAAAATACCGGAAATCACGGCGGTAATTGACTCAACCGACCACCGTAGCGGTAAAAACCCCTACTACGCACCCGGAGCCAGGGGTCACTCAGCAGTGTGAACCGAGGGTAGCCGGGCCAGCCAGTTAATTCGCGAGACGGCCTATTCCTTTGAAAGGTCCTGCAAACCCTGCAGGCCGGAATACCAGCTGGCCAGGTCTTCAATATCCTGATTGGTGAGTGGCGCAGCCATGCCGGCCATGATGGCGTTGGTTCGCTTGCCCGAGCGGTAATCGGAGAGGGCTTTGACCAGGTAACTTTGGTGTTGCCCCGCAAGCACCGGGTAGTACGGGTCTATGCCGCGGCCATCCTTGCCATGGCAGGCCTCGCAGGGAAGCGATTTTGCCATTCCAGCTTCGGGTGTTCCCTTTGCGGCCGCGGTTGTTGGCAGCAGGGGCAAGCCCAACAGGAAAGTGAGCAGCAGGTTTTTCAGCGCAGTTCTCATCGTTCGTTTAGCCGCCATTGCCAATACTCGCGAAATAGGCAGAAATATCCTTGATGTCCTGGTCCGACAGGCTATCTGCCTGCAATTCCATGGTTGGGTGATCACGCTCACCCCCGCGGTAGGCCATGAGAGCCGCAACCAGGTACTCGTAATTCTGACCGCCTATTTTGGGAACCTTGTACGTGGGATACGCATTGTTGTACCCGGGAATTCCATGGCAGCCTTTGCAGGTGTAGGACTTGGTTTTGCCTGCGGCTGGATCGACTTCGGCCGCGCGCAGGTAGCTTGCGACCAGCAATAACAAGATAAATAGCATGAACCGCATCAGCTGCAAGGGCATCGGGGTCTCGTTTTCAGACAGTCGAAATCAACAGGCGGCGATTATACCCGGTGACTGATTTCAAACCAACGATCGTCGGTATGGCCGTGCTTTACTTCCAACGCATGGCGGAGGCGGCCAAATAGTGCCTGTCTTCGCCAGAACAGCGATTGATGCATGGAAAAGTGGACACCTGAAACCAGGTCCTGCAGATGAACTTCCGGTGTAACTTTGACGCCGTTTCCTGCGTCTACAGGGGGGTGCCGTCCGGGCCTGCATATTTGGTGGCTCGGAAATTGCATAAAACACAAGGGGCGGCACACGTGACGTTTGGCATATGCGAAAATAAGGTTTACTGTGCTACTGTGCTACAAATATATAACACCAAGGTGAAAACATCATGAGCAGAAGATTTTTATCCCGCTTGAAATGGTCTGCATGGGTGATTGCGGTGGTGCTCTGTGGCGTCAGTTTACAGGGCTGCATGGAACAGGCGAATGGCAGTATCGATGCGAAGCCCGGAGAGGAAATTGCGGCAATCCCGGTTGAAGTCATTACTGTTGTCAATGGCGATGTGGCCGCCTTTTACTCCGGGACGACAACGATAGAATCTGATGAACAGGCGACCGTAGTGTCGCAGATTACCGGGGTGGTGCTGGAGATCAACGCCGAGGAAGGCGATTTTGTAGAGGCTGGGAAAGTCCTGGCGCGTGTGGAAACAGATCGTTATGTCCTGGAAGTCGAGCGCAACAACGCGGCGCTCAAGCGCCTGGAAACCGATTTCCAGCGAAAGCAGGAATTGTTCGAGAAGAAACTGGTCAGCGCCGAGGATTTTGAGCGTGTCAGGGCCGAATATGATGCGCAAAAAGCCTCGGTTGGTCTGGCCAGGCTGAACCTCAGGTATACGCAGATCGTTGCGCCGATAAGCGGCTACGTGGCAGAGCGTCTGGTGCGGGTGGGCAACCTGGTGGAGGTGTATCAGCCGGTATTCAGTATCGCCAGCTATGATCCGCTGCTTGCCGTATTGCATGTGCCGGAACGTGAATTGAGCGTATTGCGAAAAGAGCTGGCGGTGACCGTCACTTTGGATGCACTGCCAAACAAAAATTTCTCCGGTGAAGTGATCCGCATCAGCCCGGTGGTGGATCCGGCAACAGGCACGTTCCGGGTTACCGCCGAAATTCGCGACCCGGAAAAGATTCTCAAGCCGGGATTGTTCGGTCGTGTTGATATCCTTTACGACATGCGCCGGGACGTGCCGCTGGTGCCGCGCAGCGCCGTGATCACCGAGGATGAGGCAAGCCACGTATTTGTTGTGGGCGAGGACAGTAACGTCTTGCGGCGGGCGGTCAAACTAGGTTATGAGCGCAACGGCCACGTGGAAATCATTGATGGTGTCAGGGCTGGCGACAAGGTGGTGACGGCTGGCAAGGGCAGTCTGAGTGAGGGCAGTCATGTCGAAGTAGTCGATGCGCCGGGCAACACGCCCGAAGCCTGAACCCAAAAGCGTCCAGACCCATCATGAGTGCAAGTAGCCTTAAACTGGTAGAGATTGCCACGCGACGCCATGTTGCCATTTCAATGGCGGCGGTCACACTGGTGCTGTTCGGACTAATTTCCCTGAAGGAACTCCCGGTCAACCTGTTGCCGGATCTTTCTTACCCAACCCTCACGGTCCGCACCGAATACCAGGGTTCGGCACCCGAGGAAGTGGAAACGCTGTTGACTCGCCCGGTCGAGGAATCAGTGGGTGTGGTCAAGAATGTCATCGCCGTGAAGTCCGTGTCCCGGGCAGGACAGTCCGATGTCATTCTCGAATTCGCCTGGGGCACGGACATGGACCGCGCCGGCCTGGAAGTGCGGGAAAAACTGGAACTTCTGCAATTGCCTTTAGAGGTATCACGGCCCCTGCTGCTGCGTTTCAATCCGGCGACTGACCCCATCATGCGTTATGGTTTGTTTCAACGGGATGACGCCGGCAGCGGTAAAGAAACCGGCTTGAAAGTTCTGCGGCGTTTTGCTGATGAAGAAATCAAGAAACTGCTGGAGCCTGTTGAAGGCGTGGCCGCGGTCAAGGTCAGCGGCGGACTGGAAGATGAAATCCAGATCTCGATTGACCAGCACAAGATGGCTCAGCTCAATCTGTCACTCGATACCCTTACGTCACGCCTCGCGGCGGAGAACATCAATTTCTCCGCTGGCCGGCTGGAAGAGGGCGCCCAGCGCTACCTGGTCCGTACCATAAACCAATTCGCCTCAGTCGACGAAATCGCCAATCTGGTGGTGGCGCCTGGTGTGGCGCGTCCGGTTTACCTGCGGGATGTAGCAAAAGTTGCGGCGGGGTACAGTGAGCGCGAAGCCATTATCCGTATGGATGGACATGAAGCCGTTGAAGTCGCGATCTACAAGGAAGGAGACGCGAACACGGTGCAGGTCGCCAAAGGGGTCGACTCGCGTGTCAAAGCGCTTGCGGAAACGATGCCCCCGGGTTTGTCGATGGAAAAGGTGGACGACCAGTCGTTGTTCATCGACCGGGCCATCAGCGAGGTGGTCGACTCGGCCTTGCTGGGCGGATTGCTGGCGGTATTGGTGATTTTCCTTTTCCTGCGCAACTGGTGGTACACCCTCATCATCGGATTGTCGATCCCCATTTCCGTTGTGGCGACGTTTTTCCTGATGGGGCAGAGTGGTATCTCGCTCAACATCATGTCCCTGGGTGGCATTGCCCTTGCCACCGGTATGCTGGTGGATAACAGCATCGTAGTGCTGGAAAACATTTCACGTTATCGCCAGGCGGGTGAAGGTTTGGTCAGCGCGGCTTGCAAGGGCGCCAGTGAAGTTGGCGGCGCCGTTATCGCCTCGACCCTGACGACCATAGCGGTGTTCCTGCCACTGGCGTTTGTCGATGGTGTAGCGGGGCAGTTGTTCCGCGACCAGGCCCTGACTGTCACCTATTCGCTGATTATTTCGCTGGGTGTGGCAATGACCTTGATTCCCATGATGGTGTCGCTGCGCGGTCACAACGACAAGACCTTGCAGCCCGGGACCAGCCGGGGCGCCCATTGGGTACAGTCACGGTATGATGTATTGCTGAAATGGGCATTGCAAAAGCGCCTTATAACCTTGACAGTCGGCTCATTGTTACTGGCCATGTCCGCCATCCTGTTGCAGCGCACTGGAACAGAATTGGTGCCGCAATTGGAACAGGGCCGATTCGAAGTTAACCTGGAAGCGACGCCTGGAACTCCATTGGAGGCAACGGACGCGGTACAGGTTTCCATGCAGCGGACTGCAACAGACGAACCTGCCGTGGAACTGGTTTACGGGGTCGCAGGTTCTGGCAACCGCATCGATGCGAATCCGACCGAGAGTGGGGAAAATATTGCGCGCATGCTGATCGTGATGAAGTCAGGCTCAGACCCGGCACAGCGAGTGGCAGTTATTGAAAAACTCCGTGAAAGAGTGCGACAGTTTGCCGGACTTGAAGCGACATTTACCACGCCAGAATTGCTCAGTTTCGACAAGCCGCTTGAAATCGAAATCCAGGGTTATGATTTTGATTCATTGCGCAGCACCAGTGATGAAGTGTTGCAGCGCTTGCACAAATCTGACCGATTTGCCGACATCGAGTCGAGCGTGGAACGGGGCCATCCTGAAATCCAGATCTATTTCGATCAGGAACGAGCCGCTGCGCTGGGACTAACGGTCAAACAGGTGTCCGACCAGGTGGTGGGCAAGATTCGCGGCCGCGTGGCAACGCGTTACAGTTGGCGTGACCGTAAGATAGACGTGCTGGTGCGGGTGGGAGAGGAAGAGCGTCAATCTGTCGACGCAGTACGTAATTTGATCATCAACCCGGAGAGTGAACGGCCGGTTCCCTTGTCTTCGGTTGCCGAGATTGTCGTGGCTGAAGGCCCTGCCGAGATTCGTCGCAGCAGCCAGGAGCGAGTCGCATTGATCCAGGCCAACCTTGCTTACGGTGACCTCGGTTCTGCCGTGGCCGACGCGGAAGGCCTGCTCAGAGGAATGCCCATGCTTTATGGGTTGTCCATGAAAATTACTGGCCAGAGTGAGGAAATGAAAGCCTCTTTCGACTCGTTGCTGTTCGCGCTTGGCCTGGCTGTTTTCCTGGTCTACCTGGTGATGGCGGCACAATTCGAATCGCTGTTACATCCGTTTGTGATCCTTTTCTCCATTCCGTTCGCGGCCGTTGGTGTGGCGCTGGCACTGTGGCTGACCGACACGCGGCTGAGTGTTATTGTATTCATCGGGCTGATCATGCTGGCGGGAATCGTGGTCAACAACGCCATCGTGCTGGTCGATATGATCAACAAGCTGCGCGGGCGTGGAGTGGCGCGAATGGACGCGATCCGCGAAGCGGCGCATCTGCGCCTGCGCCCCATAATGATGACCACCATGACCACGGTTCTGGGCATGCTGCCCATGGCTTTCGGCTTGGGTGAGGGCTCCGAGATGCGCTCCCCCATGGCGATCACCGTGATCAGCGGCCTGATCACCTCGACCATGCTCACTTTGCTGGTGGTACCGGTCATGTATTCCTTGCTCGACCGCCGTCGCGAGAGTTCCGGGACGGAATCCAAGCCATCCATTTTGGCCGCAAGTGCATCCGGACCACTGAGCACGTCCAGTACTCTGCCGGTGCGGAGCTGAGCCATGGCGCCGGCCCGGTTCGCGCTCAACCGTCCCGTCACTATCCTCATGATATTTGTCTCGGCGGTCGCCATTGGCTTGATTACCAGCCGCCTGTTGCCCCTGGAATATTTTCCGGCTGTCGATGTACCGTTCATCCTGGTTGACATCCCGTATGAAGGATCTACGCCCAAAGAGGTCGAGCGCGAAATTACCCGCCCGGTAGAAGAAGTGATCGCCACGTTGAGCGGCATCAAGCGCCTGGAGTCTACTTCAGCCGCAACCGGCGCACAGTTTGAAGTGGAGTTCGACTGGGGTGCTGACGTCGCGGTCAAAGCCGTGGAGGCACGGGAGCGGGTCGAAGCCATCCGCGACCAGTTGCCGGCCGACATCCGCCGCATCAACGTGCTCAAATTCAATTTCACCGATCAGCCGCTGCTCACTTTGCGCATATCCAGTGAACGTGACCTGTCGCTAGCTTACGATATGCTGATGCGGCAGCTGGTCCGCCCGTTGGAACGTATCCCGGGCGTGGCGAGGGTTGATTTTCAGGGAATCGAACCGCGGGAGATTCTCATTGCCCTGGATGCCAACCGCGTGGTGGCTCATGGCATCGATCTTATCGATCTGCAAAGCCGCCTGCAGCAAGTCAATTTCTCGGATTCCGCAGGCCTGATCCGCGACGAAGGTACCCGCTACCGGGTAAGTCCGCGCGGAGAATTTCGCAGTGTCGAAGAGATTCAGGACCTGGTGATCACCGACAGTGGCTTGCGTATCAGCGATATCGCCGAAGTGACCTACGACAGCCAGCGACGTAACTACGCCCGCCATCTCGATCGCAAATATGCCATTGGCGTGAGTGTGTTCAAGGAAAGTGGAGCCAACCTGGTGGACGTCGGGCGCCGCGTGATGACAGAGGTGGAACGCATAAGAGAGAGTCCGGAGATGCAGGGCATCAACCTGTTCTTTCTGGAGGACCAGGCCAAGGGCGTGACGGAGTCACTCAGCGAACTGTTAAAGGCCGGCCTTGTCGGCGCCCTCTTGTCCATGTTCGTGTTGTATTTCTTTGTGCGTAATATTCCCACTACCTTGATGGTGTCACTATCGGTTCCGATAGCGATTGCCATCACACTCGGTGTCATGTACTTCCTCGGCTTGTCGCTGAATATCCTTTCCATGATGGGCCTGATGCTGGCAGTGGGCATGCTGGTGGACAACTCGGTGGTGGTCAGCGAAAGCATCCAAACCGAGAGAGAGCGAACACCGGGTGATCCGCAAGGCGCTTCTTTGAGAGGTGTACGTAGCGTGGGCCTGGCGGTAACAGCGGGTACCTTGACCAGTGCCGCGGTATTTTTACCCATTATTTTCGGGGAGAAGGATAATATTTCCATTTTCCTGACCCATGTGGCCGTCGCCATCGTCGTGTCCTTGTCCATTTCCCTGCTCATCGCGCAAACCCTCATCCCGCTCCTGGCTTCGCGCATGCAAGTGCCTGCCACGAAGGCCGATGGCATGATCGAACGCCTCAAGTTCCAGTATGTGAAATTGTTGCGTTGGAACATGCGGCACCGCTGGCTGGCCGCGCTTTCTGTGGTATTGGCTCTCGGCTCTGCCGCCATTCCCATGAGCGTGGTGGAAACGGACATGTTTCCGCAAAACCTGACACGCAACCTGTTCATGAATTTTCACCTGGATGGAAACTATCCGCTGGAACAGGTGAAGAGAGCTGTGGACCAGGTGGAGAACTACCTCTACGAAAACCAGGAACGTTTCGAAATCCGGGCCGTTTATACCTACTACGACGAAGCAGGTGAGGCGCAGTCGTCGGTCTTGCTCACTGATGATGACGAAGCGACCCGCTCATCCCAGGAAATCACCCGCGATATTCTGGAAGGCATGCCCAAAATAGCCATTGGCAAACCCGATTTCAGTTTTGAGCGTGTGGGTGGCGGCGAACAACTTGGCATCACGCTGAGCGGGTCATCCAGTGAAGCGCTCGAAAACCTGGCGGAAGATGCGGTGAGGGTTTTGTCCGCCGTACCCGGTCTCACCGGCGTGGTTTCAGCGGCCGCAATTGGTGAAGAGGAATTGCAGGTACGAGTGGATCGTGAGCGGGCCAACAGCCTGGGGTTCACTACCGAGGATGTAGCCCTGGCAGTATCCATCGCGCTGCGCGGTGTTGAACTGCGTGAATTCAGGGGCGAGGAGGGTGAGATTCCCGTGCGCCTGCAATTTCGCGAAGTGGACCGTAAGAACCTGGACGACTTGCGCGATCTGAAATTGCGCAATGCCGCAGGTGTGCAGGTTCCCCTGATGGCCATGGTTGAAGTCAGCCAGCATTCCGGCGCCTCACGCATCCAGCGCATCAACCGTCAAACGGGACTTCGCGTAACCGCTCAACTGGATGACATTAGCGCGGACCGGGCCAAGGAATTGATCAAAGAGCGCATGGATCTGCTGGCTTTGCCGCCTGGCTACCAATGGCAGTTTGGCGAAGGTTTCGATGAAGACAAGGAAGCCATGCAAAAAATGATTTTCAATCTCATCCTGGCCATAGCCATTATTTATATTGTGCTGGCGGCGCAGTTCGAATCACTGCTCTACCCGGTCAGCATGATTTGCACCATCCTGTTTTCCGTAGTAGGGGTCTACTGGTTCTTCCTTTTCACCGGCACTGCTTTTTCCATCATGAGTATGATCGGAATCCTGATTCTGATCGGGGTGGTGGTAAACAACGGCATTGTCTTGATCGACCACGTCAACCAGTTGCGCCTGCAAGGCCTGGACCGGGATGAGGCCCTGGTGCAAGCTGGCCGTGACCGCCTGCGCCCCATCCTGATGACAGTGGGCACCACAGTTTTGGGGCTTTTGCCACTGTGCATCGGCACCACCCAGATGGGTGGAAACGGTCCGCCATACTTTCCCATGGCCCGTGCCATCGTCGGCGGACTGTTGTTTTCAACCCTCGTCAGTTTGGTGTTTTTGCCCACCATTTACACCGGCCTTGATGTTATGCGTTCGTGGCCGGCTGCTGCAGGGCGCTGGTTGAAACGAGTCTTGGCGGTGTTTGGCCGGACCCTGGCCTGGCAATTGCGGCGCGCTTTTCGGTGGATCAGGCCCGCGCAGGAGGCGTCTGGAAGCGCCAGCTGAATGCGGGCGCGAAGTTCAGGTTGCTGGTTACGGCTAGTCGCTGGAAACTTCCTGTGTGGGTTCCTGGTTACCCATGTCCATGCGTACTTTCCAACGTCCATCCGCTTGACGCGTCCAGATATTGACGTACTTTCCATTGGACATTTGCGTGCCATCCACCAGGACCTGGTAGGTGCCCCAGGTCCAGCCCATTTCACCCGAAATTGCTACTTCCGCCAGTTGTGGCTGCCAGTGCAAGCTGAATCCTGGTTCTTCGCCGAAACTGGCGATGGATGCGTCGAAACCATTCAGCGGTTCACCACTACGCGGCAGCATGAGCGCATTGGGTGCCAGATACGCTGAGAACGCGGTTTTTGGGTCTGTGGATTCGGACAGGCTGGCGAATTCCCTGTCCGCCTGGAGCAGCTCCATGGCCCACTGTGATTGCCGGGGCTCACCCGCCTGCAGCGTTCCGTTGAAGGAAATGAGAAGGAAAACCCCAATGCTCAGCGCTTGCATCATCAATTGGCCTGTGAAAGAGCTCACAGCATTATGCGAAATATTTCATGGATCGGCAAAGGCGAGTACCTGTATACGCCGATTAGCAAAAATCCCGGGATCTGCTGGATAAACCGTCCGCCAATGCGCTGAAATCGTGCACCCGGTTGGCAATCAGGTGGTGCACCGCACCATCTGTTTCCATGGTGCCATCCACGGCAAGCACGGTAGCGCCGAGGATTTCGGCGCGTTGCTGCTCCCACAGGCGTGGCCAGATCACAACGTTGACGTAACCGGTTTCGTCCTCCAGGGTCAGGAAAATGGTGCCGCTGGCGGTCATGGGCCGCTGCCGCATGGTAACCAGGCCGCAGGCGCGCCCCCGGCTGCCATGCGGCAGTTTGTGTAGTTCGATGGCTGTCCTGGCACGGCGGTGGCGCAGCATGGGACGCAACAGTGCGATCGGGTGGCGCCCCAGGCTCAGGCCCACGCTGGCGTAGTCGGCGCGGGTGTCGTCTGCTTCGGAGGGCGGGCGGATGCTGACAAAATCGGGGTCAGGTCCCAGGTTGAGCGGCAAGCCGCCCCCCGACTTCTTTAAGCCCCCGTTTCGCTCGACCGCAGCGACTTCCCAGCGTGCCCGGTGGCGATGGCCAGCCAAGCCGCGCAGCGCCGCCGCTTCAGCCAGCACGGCCAGGTCGTGCTGGTCCAGGGCAGCGCGCCTGGCCAGGTCTTGTATATCCTGGAACTGGCGTTCATTACGCGCCTGCTGCAGTCTTCGCACTGCGTTCTCCCGCATGCCTTTGATCATGCGCAGCCCCAGCCGCAAGGCCGGCGCATTTCCGCCGGGCGCCAGGGTGCAATGCCATTCGCTGTAGCGCACATCGACCGGCAGGACATTGACGCCGTGGCGGCGGGCATCCTGCACCAGTTGCGCGGGCTGATAGAACCCCATCGGCTGTGCGTTCAACAGGGCACAAGTAAAGGCCGCCGGGTGGTGGCGTTTCAGCCAGGCGGAAACGTATACCAGCAGCGCAAAACTGGCGGCATGGGATTCGGGAAAACCGTATTCACCAAAGCCCTGGATCTGCCGGAAAATCTGCTCGGCGAAGTCCTCGCTGTAGCCGCGTTCCAGCATGCCGCTGACCAGGCGCCGGTGCATGTGTTCCATACCACCACGCCGTGCCCAGGCGGCCATCGAGCGGCGCAATACATCAGCCTCCGAACCGCTGAAACCGGCTGCCACCATGGCGATCTGCATCACCTGCTCCTGGAAAATGGGCACACCCAGGGTGCGCTGCAGCACGGCCTGCAGTGCCGCGGAGGGATAAATCACCGGTTCGGTACCGCGGCGGCGCTGCAAGTAGGGGTGTACCATGTTGCCCTGAATAGGTCCCGGCCGGACGATGGCAACTTCGATTACCAGGTCATAGAAACAGGCTGGCTTCAAGCGCGGCAGCATGGCCATCTGCGCGCGCGATTCGATCTGGAACACGCCGATGGTATCGGCCTGCTGAATCATGGCGTAGGTCTCAGGATCCTCGGGCGGGATGTTAGCAATGGTCGGGTCAGAGTAAAGTGCCGGATCAATCTGATCCGACACTTTACTCTGACCCCGGATCAGGTCCAGGCAACGATGGATCACGGTCAGCATGCCCAGTGCCAGGCAATCCACTTTCAACAAGCCCAGGGTCTCGAGGTCTTCCTTGTCCCACTGGATGACCGTGCGACCGGGCATTGCGGCATTCTCCACTGGCACCAACGCTGCCAGCGGGTTTTCGGAGATCACGAAACCGCCTACGTGCTGCGATAAATGGCGCGGAAAGCCAATGATCGCCTGAACCAGGTGGATCAGCTGCCGTACCTTGAGATTATCCAGCCGGAAGCCTTGTTCGCCGATGCGGGCAGCGAAGCTTTCGGGGTTTTCCCACCAGGCCGTATTGCGTGCCAGCAGGTCAGCCTGCGACAGTGAAAACCCCAGCGCCCTGGCCACGTCGCGGATGGCGCTGCGCGGCCGGTACGTGATCACGGTTGCAGCCAGCGCGGCACGATCCCGGCCGTACTTGCGGTAAATATACTGGATCACTTCCTCGCGCCGCTCGTGTTCGAAGTCGACGTCGATGTCCGGAGGTTCACCACGGTCACGGGAAATGAATCGTTCAAACAACATGTTCATCCGCACCGGGTCCACCTCGGTGATGCCAAGGCAGTAGCACACCGCAGAGTTGGCTGCCGAGCCGCGGCCCTGGCACAAAATGCCCTGGCTGCGAGCGAAGCGCACGATGTCGCAGACGGTCAGGAAGTAGGCCTCGTAGCGTAATTCGGAGATCAGTTCGAGCTCTTTCTCGATCTGCGCCCGCAGCGCTGCGTCAATACAGCCAGGCCAGCGCTCGCGTATGCCGGCCTCGGTCAGTTCGCGCAAATGCATGGCGGCACTGCAGCCTTCGGGCACCACTTCCCGCGGGTAGCGATAGTGCAGCTGCTCCAGCCGGAAACGGCAACGCCGGGCAATCGCCACTGAGGCTTGCAGCAGTTCCAAGGGGAAAAGTTCTGCCAGGCGGTCGCGTGGCCGCAGGTGCCGCTCGCCACAGGGCAGGGTGCGGTAACCCAGTTCCGCCACCGGGCAAGCGCAGCGGATTGCAGCCAGGACATCGTGCAGCATACGCCGGTTGCGCGCGTGCATTTGCACATCGCCACAGGCGGTAACCGGCAGCCCGGCAAAACGGGCGGTGGTAAGCAGGGTAGAAAGGAGCTGCTGGTCATCAGGCCCCAGCGGCAGGCTGGCGCCCAGCCAGCAACGGCCCGGGAACCAGGTTGCCAGCCAGTGTGCAGTCAGCAGGTCATCCGCGACAGCCGGTAGCCATATGCACAGGCAGTGATCCAGGCCGTGCTCGAAAGCGGAATCGGGTAGCGCATATTCACCCTTGGGGACATTGCGGCGGCCGCGGGTGATCAGGGTGCAAAGCTGGGTATAACCCATCTGGTCTTGTGGCAGCAGGACCAGGCGTGAACCGTTCTCCAGCCGGAAACTGCTGCCCGGGATGAGCTGGATTGGCCGTCCACTCTGTTCGCAGCGCTGCTGCTCTTCATAGGCGCGCACCACCCCGGCCAGCGAACACTCATCGGTGAGGGCGATGGCCAGGTAACCCAGCTCCGCCGCGCGCGCCACCAGTTCCCGCGGGTGCGAGGCACCAGCCAGAAAAGTGAAGTTGCTGATACAGACCAGTTCAGCATACTCGGGTGGCTTGGCGGAGCATGGTTTCATACTGTATTAATATACAGTATTTACTTTACACCCGTCATCCCGTCCTAAGGACTGTCAACACCATCTGTTTGGCCCAGTGGTTCATGATTTGCCCTTTACGGTTCAATTCATTTGCCACCTTGGCGCAAAGCTGGGTCACGCTCACGGCTAACCACCCCCGTAATGACCATTTTCATGCCTTCTTCGAAGGATAAATCAAGCGGGGTGAGCGAAGAGCGTGGCAGGAAAAGCGTATAGCCGCCGATTTGGTAGCTCATGGGCAGGTATACGGCCACCGGCTCATCAACGGTGAGTTGCAGGGGAAGTTGGCTGAAATCCTCCCGTGTTACAAAGCCGATCTGTTCGAAATCCTGTCCCGGCAGTCGCACCAGGACCACCTTGCTCATGGCGTGGCTGTTGTCCGGACTGAAATAGTCGATGAAATCCTTGATGGAAGAATAAATGGACTTTACCAGGGGCAAACGGTTGAGGACTTCCTCTCCGTAGGCAAACAGCCTCTGGAACAGCAGGACTTGCGACAGCAACCCCACCAGCACGGTGATCGCGAGTCCTGCAACCAGGCCCATTCCCGGTATGTACCAACCTGTCGGCAGGAAGCGTGCCAGCAGACCGCCCAGTAACTGCTCAGCCCACTTGGCCAGCCACCACAGGATGGCCAAGGTAAGGGCGGTGGGAACCACCACTACCAGGCCTTTAAGAAAAAGCTTCCCCAACACGTTCATTGAAATGTCATTTAGTGCTCAAGCAGATACCACTTTACCCGAATAGCCAGGAGAGTTCAGTTCAGGTATCCCGCTGGCGGCTGATGGATAGCCTGCGTCCCTCGTGTTCATATCGTTTCGCCACGGAACATGAAATAGGCCGCGCCGACCAGGCAGACACCTGCCCAGAGGTAATCCAGCTTGAGCGGTTCCTTCATGTACAACCAGGCAAATGGCACGAATACCGACAGCGTAATGATCTCCTGCATGATTTTCAGCTGCCCCAGTGTCATCACTGAATAGCCAATGCGATTGGCTGGAACCTGCAACAGGTATTCGAACAGGGCAATGCCCCAACTGACCAGCGCGGCGATGATCCACGGTTTTCCGCTGAGGTCGCGCAGGTGGGCATACCAGGCAAAAGTCATGAAGAGATTGCTGCACGCCAGCAGGCCTGCCGTTGCCAAGATGGGATGGTTCATTGCACTGGACTTTCCAGTCGATTGTATTTTCGCAGGATCTGGCGCACCCGCTCGTGTGGCAATCCATAAACCTTGTTGCCGTCAGCACCCGTGAGTGTATGTCCGGCCACCAATGCATTGATGATGGCTTCCTCCGTGGCCTGGACCGTGGCTTCAAACAGGCCATTCATATCGGGCAGCATGCTGAGCCGGTTGATTTCCTTTCCCCAGTAGGCGGTCATGCGGTTGGTAGTGGAAAAAGCCAGGAATATGTCACCCGAGCCGCTGTCGCCATTGCTCCCGACCCGCCCCAACGCCAGCGTTGTCCTACGCGCCAGGCGTTTAAGTTGGGTGGGGATCAGCGGCGCATCGGTGGCGATGATGACAACGATGGAGTTGCCTTCAGATTCAGGGTCAGTACCGGATTCCGGTTGCAGGTCGGTGATTTCAGCACCCAGCGGCACGCCGGCAACCACCAATTCCGGCCGTGCCCCAAAATTGGACTGCACCAGCACCCCCAGTGTGAAATTGCCAAATTCCGTTTCCACGCGCCTCGATGCGCTGCCGATGCCACCGGAAAATCCAAAAGTGCGCATGCCGGTGCCACCGCCGACATTGCCTTCGCTTACCGGTCCACTCGCGGCGCTGTCGAGCGCCTTGAACACGTCTTCTTTTTGCACATGCTGGCCGTAGATGTCGTTAAGGAAGCCGTCCCAGGTTTCTGCAACCATGGGCAACCCGCGCGCGTACAGTTCATCTTCTTCGGTGACATTGAGTCGATTCCACTCGATGACGGCAGCATGGACCGCACCCACGCTCAGCGTGTTGGTGATGACGACAGGGCCGTGCAACTCGCCAAATTCATCAACAAACCGGCTACCGGTCATTTCACCATCACCATTGAATGTATGGTGCCCCGCGGCCACGCCGGCCATGCCTGCTTTACCCAAGGGGAATACCACGGTCACCCCGGTACGCACCGGACCCTTGCTTACGACCAGGGGGCCTTCGCCAGAAATCAGCGTGACGTGTCCAACTTCAACCCCGGCAACATCGGTGATGGCATTGAACGGTCCCGGTGTGCCGGCAAAGGGGATGCCGAGATCCCGCGCACGGGCGGTTTCCTGCGCAGCCGGGTTGGTAGCGCCTATGATCATGAAGGTCACCACCAGAGCTTGCAGTGCGCGTTGTCCGTGTGAACCATGGAAATTCCGCTGCAACATCCTGGGCCTCTTCAATGAAAGTGCTGTTATTGCAGGCACACTGCCAACGTGAGGCAGTCGAAATGCCTCACGCCTGAATCGGTAACAGCTGTAATCATCGGCACCACGGCCTTCAGGTCACAAGGGTGTGGTCAATTTCAAGCCAATGATACCGGCGAGAATCAAGCCAACACTGATCAAGCGCGCCGGATTAGCCGGTTCTCCGAGCAGGATTATACCCATCATAACGGTGCCTGCCGCTCCCACTCCCACCCAAACCGCGTAGGCGGTACCAAGGGGTAACGACTTCATGGCAACACCCAGCAGCCACAGGCTCATCCCCATCGCGACAATTGTTCCAAGGCTGGGCCACAGGCGGGAAAATCCCTCGCTGTATTTGAGCCCAACCGCCCATGCAACTTCAAACAAACCAGCCAGAAAAAGGACCAACCAGGGCATTTCGATTCACTCCGTCGCCAGCTGCTTCACCAGGGCATCCCGGCGCTCCAGGCTTTCCGCGGGCCAGAAGCTCGAGCGCTGGTAGTATTCTTCGACCGCAGGCACGCCAGGAGGCAATATCACCCAAGGTTGTTTCGAGGCGGTGTAGATATGAATGTCGGGTGGCAGCAGGTCCGGATTATCCAGTGTGCCAATGCGGACGAAGCGGATGGCATCACCAGCGCCGGCGTAGTTGCTCCACAAGGCAATGCGGCATTTCGGGCAACGGGCAAATTTCTGCCCCTTGCCGCTCAAGGTTGGGACCGTGATTATTTCCGGCTGACCCTTCACCAGTTTGACACGATCTGCCTCAATCATGGCATTCAGGGCAAAAGCGCTGCCGCTCTCGCGCTGGCACCAGCGGCAGTGGCAACAATGCACGAACAGCGGTTTGCTCAACAGGCGGTAACGAACCTCACCACAGGTGCAAGCTCCGGCGAGGGATACGGATTCTTTTGTTGACATAAAGCCTGGTGACTCCAATCTGCGCGGCCTGGGATGACCATGACAAAGCGATACGTTTTGCCTGAGCATACACCATCCTGTGGCGCTCCAGCTTGCTGGTAAACTCAACGATGTCGGCAAAGGACTTCGTCTGATGGCCATGCCGGAATCGCATCGTGAATGCCGGGCCGATTGCGCGGTTTTGCTTTGGGACCGCCGTTTGCCTATCGGCATCTGAAGGATGAAGTGAGTCAAGGTGAGAATACCAACCCAAAAGCTGCGCAGGCGCAGATCACGCTTACCACGCTTGCCCTGAATTTGAACAGGGCAATAAAAGCCAGGATGCCAATCAGGCAGGCAATCCATTCAAAGGGCGCGTCGAAACCACCTGGCCACAGCACGTGGTAGGCGAAAAACACCGCCAGGTTGAGTATGACCCCGACAACCGCGGCTGTTATGGCGGTCAGAGGTGCGGTGAAGCCCACCTCGTGCCGGGTAGATTCTACCAATGGGCCGCCAAGCAGAATGAACAGAAAAGAGGGCAGGAACGTGAACAGGGTGGCAGTGCAGGCACCGGCGATACCGGCCAGCGGGAGCAGTTCCGGGCCAAAAAGTTCCTTGGTCCAGCCGCCGACGAAGCCAACAAAGGCAACAACCATGATCAGCGGTCCTGGCGTAGTCTCACCGAGCGCCAGTCCATCGATCATTTGTGTGGCGCTCAGCCATGCATGGTGTTCGACTCCACCCTGGTAGACATAAGGCAGGACTGCGTAAGCGCCGCCAAAAGTAACCAGGGCCGCCTTGCTGAAGAACCAGCCCATCTGGGCCAGCGTTCCCTGCCAACCGAAGGCATACGCAAGCCAGCCCAGTGCTGCGGCCCAGGTAAACAGGCCTGCCATGGCAATGAGCGCAAACCGGGAGCGGCTGAATTTCGCATGCCTGGGAACCGGCGTGTCATTGTCGATCAAGGCCGGGCCGTTTGTGGTTCCCGCGATGAGCCGGTGATCGGCCGTTTTGAATTTCCCCGGAGTAAAACGCGAACCCAACAGACCGAACAGACCTGCTGACAGCACGATGGCCGGGAATGGAACATCAAATGCAAAAATGGCAACAAAGGATGATGCGGCGATGGCACGAAGCACATTGTTGCCCAAAGTCCGGGAGCCGATACGCCAGGCCGACGTGGCCACGATGGCCGTTACCGCCGGCTTGATACCATACAGGATGCTTTGAACCGCAGGCACATCGCCATAAGCGAGGTAGATCCAGGTCAAACCAATCAACAGAATCAAAGAAGGAAGCACGAACAGGGTGCCGGCGACGATTCCGCCCCACACTCCATGCATCAGCCAGCCTATATAGGTCGCCAGTTGCTGCGCTTCGGGCCCGGGCAGAACCATGGTGTAGTTGAGCGCATGCAAAAAACGGTGCTCGGAAATCCATCGCCGCCTTTCCACCAGTTCCTGGTGCATCATGCCGATTTGTCCCGCCGGCCCACCAAAACTGGTGAAGCCCAGTTTCAGCCAGTAGATCAGCGCGGCGCTAAATGGGACAGGCTCAGGCCGGCAGACCATCGAAAAAATCCACCATGCCGGTTGTCAATGAATATTCAGCACCCACTGCCAACAGGCCATGTAGCTTGAGAAGTTGCGCCAGGATTTGCGCACCCCGATGCAAATGTCCAGGATCGCTGCAAGCGGAGACGAAGCGGCGATTCCCTTCGATCAAGCGTTTGGGTGTATCCGGAGCTGACATCGCCACCGGTTATTACTCCTGGTCGTGAACAGCTTCGATCCGGTGCCCGTCGGGGTCGATAACAAACGCGGCAAAATAATGCGGCCCGTAACCGGGCCGCAAGCCCGGCGCGCCGTTATCCCGCCCGCCATGCAACAGTGCTGCGCGGTGAAATGCCCCGACGGAATTCCGGTCCGGTGCGGCGAACGCCAGGTGAAATCCCGGACCGGGAGTCTGGGCGAGTTCCGCCACCAGCTTTATCGCGAACTGATCTTCAGCGTCCGGGTGCCCATATCCAACAGCGGTATCCCGGGTCCATACCCGCGCCAGACCCAGGGTGCCCAGCACCGCGTCATAAAACCAAGCGGATCGCTGCAGGTCGGCCACACTGAATGAGATGTGATGCAGCACTACAACCCCGGCAGCACGGGTTTCAGGATCATGGTGACCAACGTGGCAACTGGCATGAGCTTGGCCACAACTCCCCATCGCGCCCATCTCTCATTAACATGACGGCTTATTCGCTCCGTGTTTGTCATCAGTAAAATATCGCGAACTAAACCAATCCCGTGGGCACAGTGTACTGCCCAATGCTCATCCCGTCATCGGCTGGCCCGCGCGAACCTTAGCCAAACACCCCATGCACATACCAGCCGTGACGGGGTTTGTATTCGTGGAAGGCCCACAATGTGCTGCCATGCGCGTCGCGCACGATGAAGTAGTCGCGACGGCAGTCATGGCCATCCCACCAGCCGCTCTCGATGCGTTCGGGGCCAGCCAGGATTTCGTAACGGCCGATGTCGCAGCGCCTGGGTTTGGGCAGCAACCAGGCCGGGCGGTGAGCCAGGGCCGTGCAATGTGGTGTCTCGTCCAGTTCACGGGGTCGCCAGCTGTATTCCGGGCGGTGGTCTTCGATGCCCGCCAGGCCACCCACTGCACCGCGGCCCAGCCGGGCTTGCAAGCGTTCGGCCAATTGCTCGATGCCTTGCCGTTGCTCACCCGGGCTGTCGCGGAACAGGCTGCGCTGGGTGGCGGCCAGGGGCAGCAAGGTTGGCGCTTCAAGCCGGATCTCACGCACCGCCTGTGGCAAGCGCAGGCGCTCCAGCCGTTCGCGCAGCAGGCCCAGCAGCCGCGCCGGGTCTTGGGTGGGGGATTGCATGCCCAGTTCCAGCTGGCTGTCTGCATGGTTTTCATGGCGCAGCGCGATATGCAGGGATTGCACGGCCTTGTCGCCGCCACGCAATACCCCGCACAGCTCTTCCACCAGGCGTTTCAGCGGAAACAACAGCGCCTGGCTGGTGTTGATCTCCGCCGGCAGTTCCAGCCGCGAAGCAAAAGTTTGCGGCGGATGGTAGAGCCGGAGCGGGTCGGCCCGGACACCCAGCAGGCGGTCAATGTAATCCGTCAACCCGGGGCCAAAGCGCCGTGTCAGGGCTTTGCGCGGCACACGCAGCAAGCCCTGCACCTGGCGGAAACCCATCTGTTCCAGCATGTGCTGCTGTTTCTCTTCCAGGTGCAGGCAGTGCAGTGGCAGGGGCCCTATGTGCTGGCGGATATCACCGCTGGCCTTGATATGCAGGGCTTCGCCAGCCGCCACCCAGGCGGCTTCGGGCGTGGGGGCGGAGCCAGTCATCACGTGGTAGCCCAGTCGTCCGAGTTCATGTTCCAGCCGCTGGCTGAGCTCCAGCGGAGACCCGAACAGGCGCTCACTGGCGCCTGCCTCCAGCAGCAGGGCGGGCCGGTCGGCCGGTATGCTCACCTGGCTGCTGTACTGGTAGCACCAGGTGGCGAGGCCTTGCAGCATTTTGCGTTCCTGCTCGGGCTTGCGGGGCAGCACACATAGCCGATCGAGGATGCCCAGCGCGGCGGCTGCGGGTATGCCGGGGTTTATCCCGCCTTTGCGGGCCACCGAGTTGCAGTCGATGATCACTTCACGCTGTCTCATGGTGGCGCTGACGGCAATGGGTAAACCCTGCCGCTCTTGCCCGCGGGTAAATCCGTCCAGTGCCAGGTGGGGCAGGCGCAAAGCCAGCCAGCACGGTGTTGCGGGGGTATTTTGCCGGGGGAGCATGTCCCTTAGTATGAAACTGCCCTGACTCATAAGGTGAGAATGCCTCAGACAGAGATGGGTGGCGGCAGTGAAACGCCGTGAGTATTCACCGGTGTGGGCCTGTCGCCGCTGTCTTTGGTCGGCAAGTCAATAAAGAACGGCGCTTTGTGCGCCTGCGGGCGTGCTATCCAGACCGGCGCAACGGGTCGTTGACTGCGGCATTTCAGGATATCGATGCGCGTGCCGGTCATATCACCCTGCAGGTGCAGCCGCAGGGCCGAGGGCGAAACGCTGGCCAGCGCCTGTTCCGAACGAAACAGGAAAGCCAGCTTGGCACTGGCTTCGGCGGCCAGTTGTAAACGCCGCAGGCGGGCAAAACCGGCTTGTTCAGGCCAGGCCAGCACTGCACCTCCCTGGCAGCTGTGCAAGGCTTGTTCGCAGGCCCACAACGATTCCTTCGCACTGCTGGTGTGCACCAGCAACAGCCGCTCCAGCACCAGCCCGTGACCGTGCAGGGCGGCCGGGTAGGGAATCCACGGCGGATCGACCAGGATCAGCCATTGACCGTTGCGGCTGACTGCGGACAAGGCTGGAAACAGCAAGCTGAATTCACCCAGGCCGGCCTGGCGGGTGATCAGTTCGGTGACCGCGCCCACCGGCCAGCCGCCGCCTGGCAGGCGGGCATCCAGCCGGGCGTGGCCAGAGGCCAGTGTACGCTGGCTGTGGTTGGGTTCACGCCCGCGCCACAGCCGCGGCGTGGCGGCGAGCAGGGTATCGATGGCGGCAGTGCGGCTCACTTATGCGCAACAACGGCGAGCATCAAGCGAGCTGGGGACGAATCACGCCCACCCCGAGACCTTCGATGACCAGTTCCTGGCGCCGCAGATCAACCTCGATGGGCACGAAGTCGATATTCTCCGCGATCAGTTGCACGCGGTGCCCGCGTCGGCGAAAGCGCTTCACCGTGACCTCGTCACCCAGCCGCGCCACCACGATCTGGCCATTGCGCGCCTCCGGGGTGCGATGCACGGCCAGAAGATCACCGTCGAAGATGCCGACATCCTGCATGCTCATGCCTTCCACCCGCAACAGGTAATCGGGCCGTTGCCTGAACATGCCGGGGTCGATGCGGTATTCATCCTCGATGTTTTCCTGTGCCAGGATAGGACTGCCGGCAGCCACCCGCCCGACCAGCGGAACCGGTGTGTTGGCACTGGCCGGCAATTCGCCGATGGCCAGCGGCGACAGCGTGATGCCACGTGAGACGCCGGGTTTGATACCGATCACCGATTTCTTTTGCAGCGCCCTCAAGTGAGCTTCCGCAGCGTTGGGGGAGTGGAAGCCAAAGTGCTTGCACAGCTCTGCTCTGGTAGGTGGAAATCTATTTTTATCAATGAATTGAGATATAAATCTTAGAATTTCCCTTTGACGCGGTGTAAGCAATTTTCCGCTCATGTGCGTGATCCTCTGAAGTGAGGATGTAAATATATACAGTACTATATGTTTGATCAAGTATGCTGAGACAAAAAGTTCTGCCTGGGCGGGTTGGGCACCACGCATAACGCACAGTGGAACGCTGGCAGGGGCAGATTCCCTTTGCATCCCTTCGCAGCGCCGAAGCAGGCATTTATCGGGGGATGAATGGACAGGATGTCCATTCAAGGCCGCCCAGGGCGGGATGCCCTGTGAGGCCGGCCCCGGCAAGATAAATGCTTGCGAGGGCAGCCCCGTTTACGGGGCCGTAGAGCCAGGGATGCAAAGGGAATCTGCCCCTGTCGGCGCACGATGCAGCCTTGGTCCCGATGAGACAGACCCGTGTTAGCGACCGCCCTTAAACGGGGCCACGAAGCCTGGGAAGTGGAAGGAGCGCGCCGCGCCGGCGGAAGATGCTTACCAGCCGCCCCCGCCGCCACCCCCGCCACCTCCCCCGGAAGATCCGCCACCACTGCTGCCGGAACTGGAGCCGGGCGGGGATGAGGCAGAAGAAATCGCGCTGGTAAAGGAACCGCTGAAACTGTCACTCAGGTGGTTGAGGGCGCTCATGCCCTGGTAGCGGCCGCTGTACCAGGCGGGCTGGTAGATGGTTTGATGGCCGGGTTCCAGTTTGGGCAGTTCGCGGGCAAAGCGTTCACACCAGTGGTTTTCCACGCCCAGTGCATAGGCATAGGGCAGGAAGGACTCGAACACCTCCGGTGTCAGCGCCGGTGAACGCATCCGATCCAGCCGGTCCTGTTCAGCCGTGTCGAGATACATGCGGAAACCTTCGATTTCATCCATCACCTGCCTGCCGGGAGCGGTCGGCGCGCGCAACAGCCAGGTAAACAGGCCATGCAGAACCGCAACCAGTATGAGCCAGGTGATCCAGATGGCCGGGCTGCCGTTAAATCCCAGCGCCAAAACTCCGGATAGGATCGTGATGATCAGGGGTGGCACCGTGTAGCGGGTGTTGAGCTTGAACAGGCGCCCCCGGTATTCCTTCTTGAGGGCGTGGTTGAGTGCACTGCGCGCTTGTTGGAATCTGGCGTGGTTGGTATCGGTCAGGGCAATGGACGAAGGGCTGTGCGGCAACAGGGATTGCAGCACACCTGTTTCGCCCCTGGTTGGCTCCGCCTTGCCGCCACCGGGGATGCGGCGCAGGGTGAATTTCTTGCCGGTTTCTTCAATCCGGATGTGGCCCTTGACCGCCAGGCTGATGATCGCGGCGCTAAAAGCGTTACTGCCGAGTGACATGTCCAGTACGTAGCGGCAAGCGGCAGGGGACAAGCCGGCCGGCGGTTTGAAGAGCGGAATAACGATTCCCTTGCCCGGGTCCCGTCCAACCTTCCTCCAGGACCCGTAATACCAGAAAAAGGTCAGCAAGGCGCCAAGCAGAAGCACGATGGCAGCGCTGTTGTCGCTGCTGAACCAGAGGACTTTTTGCCGGGCGGTCGGTGCCGCGATCAAGCCCTTGGGCCAGGCGACAACCACCGTCAACCCTTCGCGCGCCGCCAGCGGCTGTGTCGCTTCAAACTCAACCATTCGGTCGTCGATAATGCCGCTGCGCAAGCTGCTTTCCGTTGAGCCCGAAACACCGCTATACCCACTGAGTTCAAGATCGCCGGCCGGTACGGAAAAAGGCAGCGATATCCGGACCGTGGCTCGATCGATGGGAAAATCCCATCCATTGCCCGTTACGTTCCAGTACAGCTCATCGTGGCCGGCAAAGAAACCCAGTTGCCGGTTGGTGCGGAAGCGAAAGGTGTAGGCGTAAATCCCGGGCTGCAGCAAGTGGTCGACACTGCCGGCATAAACCCGGATGCCATTGGACAATTCCTCGCTATGCCAGCTTTCGGGCACATCATCGCGCAGCACTGCTTCAACGCTGAAGCCCACGGTGTAATGATTACCGAGCCGGTCCCTGTAGCGGGTGGGAAAATCGCGATAAATGCCTCGACGGATTGCATTTCCTTCAGCCCGCACGCGGATCTCTTCAGTTACCGTCAGTTCCCCGTCCGGGTGTATCAAAAGGTCCGAGTGATAGTTGAGGATGCGTTCATCGGCCAGGCATGGCGCAGGCAATAGCATGCAGCCAATACATATCAAGTACAGCGCCAGGCGGCTCATGCGGGATTTTTTACCGGGCTGAATTCGATATCGGGGGCCTGGCGCTGGCTGGCCAGGTCGATTTCAAAAAAGGCAGCGGTTTTAAAGCCAAACAACCGCGCGATGAGCAGGGAAGGGAAACCCTCCACCAGGTTGTTGTGGTCGCGAACGCTGCCATTGTAGTAACGCCGCGCGTATTGCAGGTGGTCTTCTATTTCAACCATGCTGTCGTGCAATTGCTGGAAACCTGCACTGGCTTTGAGTTCCGGGTACTCCTCGGCGCGCGCAAACAGCTTGATTATGGAATGTGACAGTCCACTTTCCTCGCTGGCACGGCGGTCCACCGGCATGGCCGGTTCCCCGCGCAGTCGGGTGACGCGTTCCAGGGCGCCCGATTCGTGTTTCAGGTAGCCGCTTACAGTGGACACCAGGTTGGGCACCAGTTCGTAGCGGCGTTGCAGCTGCACGTCAATACCAGCCCAGGCTTCATTCACCTGGTTGCGCAGACGCACCGCACGATTGAAAGTCACTACACCCCACGCCAGCGTCGAGGCAAGGAAGATGAACAGGAACCAGAGCATGAATTCAGCTCAGGACGGCAGGTCCAGCGCGTCGCAGATGAAGCGGTTGAGTGGTGCGGCACGGTTGAAGGCATCAGTAGTGAGGTCGATGAAATCCGCACGTAACGCAGCGGAAGATTTGGCTTCCGCCATCACATAGAAGCTTTTACGTTTCAGGTCGTCAATGTGCATATGTTCAGCATTGAAACCCTGTGGCGGCCGTTGCAGCGCATCGCCCCTGATGCCGCCCAACTCCGCAATTTTTTTTGCATTCCTGATGCGTGCCCAGGAGCGCGCATTATCGGCGATGAAATTTCGAATCAGGTTCAGCTTCGGACCGGGTGGCTGCCAGATCCCACCACCAAAAAACAAGCCGTCTGCTGCAAGGTGGACATAGAAACCAGGGGCGTGCGCGTCCTTTCCGGCATCATGCCGGAAATGGCAGGCTGCGTGTGTTTTATAGGGCGTCTTGTCGTTGGAAAAACGCGTGTCGCGGTAAATGCGGAACATCGAACCGCCGTGTGGTCTGGGATCGGCGACATAATGCGGCGAGATGGCTTGCAAACGTGGCTGCATGGCGAGGATGAATTCGCACATGGGCTGCACCACTGATTCAAGGTAGCGCGCCTTGTTGGTGTTGAACCAGTCACGGTTATTATTCTTTTCCAGGTCCCTGAAATAGCCAAACAGGTCCGCTGGAAACCCCTCGAAATCTGTCATTCCCTTAGCCCCCAAGATTTCTTGCGAGGATTTCCGCCAAGCCTCTCAGGGCTTCTTGGTTGTGAGGATTTCGGAAGGTCCGGGTTCGGTTTCACGCGGGTAGGCGTAGCCGCCACCAAATCCGAACCCGTATCCCGGATAACGGTAATAAGGGTAGTAGTAGCCACCCCAGTAAGGCCGTCCCCAGTAGTACGGGTAGTAGAACGGATCGTAGTTGTTGTAGTGCAATACGGTCCTGCGCTTTTCCCATAATACCAGGTCGGCGACTTCCAATACCGGGTAGCGGTAAGCAAATTCTTCGATCTTGCGGTCTTCAATACTCTGGATTTGGCCCACTACGGTGACTTCCCGGCCCTTGGCATAAACTTCGGGGTCGTGGAATCCATTGGTGCAGGCAATGAATCGGCCCAAAGTGGTATCTTCCATCAGCGGGCGCATGTACCTGTCCAGTTGCCTCGAGAGCACCTCGAAGCACGTGCGGTTCTGTTCGTTGCGCGTTTCAACCAGCACCCCACCCCAACGCACGCTTGAGCCGAACAGGTCAGGCTGTATGCTGGCGGGTGAGACATCGGTGTATTCGCCCTGCAATTGGGCCGGTACCGAAGTGCAGGAAGTCAAAATGGCAGCCGTGGAGAGAACCAGGCCAAGGAACAGTGAATTTCTCAAGATCATGTGCATGGCATCCATAAGACCGGCATCACCCCCTGATATCTTACATCATTCGAGGAGTGGTTTTCTGGGGTGGAAGTTTCTTACGGCACGTTCGATTTCACCAGGCTCCGGCGGGTGAGCTGAATAGCGATACCGGCTAAAAAGTCGCGCAATGTGAGAAACCTCCACCGAGTTTCCTGGTAGGGAGACAGCCACTGCGCTGGCAAGTTCCATGGCGCCTGCGGACGGGGGGTGGTGGTAACCGGCTTTCTTCAATCGTCGGATGAATTTTTGCCAGGTTCGCTGGACCGGATCACCGTCGCCATGGCTTGCCATGCGCCAGGCCACTGGCAGCAGAATCAGGCCGATCACAATGAGCGCGCTGAACAGCGTGATGACCAGTCCAGCGGGGCTGATGTAGTCCAGTCCCAAATCTGCGAACATTCGCGCCTGGCTTTGAGCGCTGAATTCCAGGACCCAGTCGTTCCAGCGCTGTTCCAGCAGGTCAACGCCATTACGCGCGCCGCGCACCCAATCGAAATCCAGCATATGCCGCGGCGCCGACAAGGCTCCGCGTGAACCTTGTTGCACCCTGAGCGGGGAAACTGCCGCCGTGGGATCAACCCGAGTCCAGCCGACTCGCGGCAGCCACACTTCGACCCAGGCATGAGCGTCGGATTGCCGCACCAGAAAATAGTTGCCCAGCTCACTGTACCAGCCTCCCTGGTAACCGGTGACTACACGGGATGGAATTCCAGCCATGCGCATCAGCACGGCAAAGGCGGATGCGTAGTGCTCGCAATAACCGCTGCGGGTATCGAACAGGAAGTCGTCCACGGCATGGCGACCCAACAGCGGCGCTTCCAGGGAATAGTGAAAATTCTCCTGGTTGAAATGGTCCAGCACGCGACGGATCAATGCCGCCGGTTGTGGTGTTTCCCGCTGCCATCGCGCCATCAATTCACGGCTCCTGGGGTTGAGGTTCTTCGGCAGCTCCAATGCCATGGCACGCAGGGTTGCTTTTAGTTCGGGGCTGTCAACGTGGCGGGGATTCGACCGCATGCGGTATTGCAGCAGCTGCAGAACCGGCTGCCGACGCAAAACCTGAAAGTCCATGGTGATGCGTGAATCCTGCGGCGCGACCGTGGGGTAGTCCAGGGAAAAAAGCCAATTGCGCTCTGAAGGTTCAAGTTGCACCGAATAGTCCCAGGACGCATCCCCGGCGTCCGGTATGATTCCTGCTTCAATGTTGCGGCCGTAGAAACTGCCCGTCCAGGCATTGTCTTCGTAATGCCAAAACACCGGCCCGCGCCAGTACAAGTCGGAATTCCCGGGTCTGGGTCCTGCAAAAACCGCTCGCAAGGCGGGACTGTCATCCATGAACAGGCTCTGGATGGAGCCAGGAGACATGGTGTCGGACAATCCGCTCTTGGCGTCCAGAGATGTCTCGGGCACCCCCCACAATGGAGTGGCCCAGCGTGGGAAGAAAACAAAAAAGGCGATGCCAACCGGTATCGCCAGCAGTAACAAGCGCAAACTGAACGTGATGTCTGAAAACATGGAGGCTCGCGGCGAGGGTGCTGCTGCAACCTGCTCAAAAGCTTCCTGGCGCTGCAGTTGGGCCAGGGCGGTAAGCCCCACGACAACGGTCGTCAGGCCATAAGCCAGCATGGGTATTCCCTGTGTGAACAGGAACTGGGTCGCGCACAGGAAAAAGCCAAAACTGGCAATCAGCCGCGCATCACGGATGCGCTCGCACTCCAGCAACTTGAGCGCCAGCATGACAGTGAGCAGGCTTACCGAAGCCCGGCGGCCAAACAAGCCGCCATAGGTAATCGCCAGGATAATCAGCGATAAAGCCGTAATGCCATGGCGAACCAGCTTGGGTAAAGGTTTCCAGTTCTTCGCTTCGGCCAGCAGGCGCCAGGTAATCGGTGTTAAACACATGAGGATGACTGGCAGGGTCATGCGCAGCACTTGCGGACTCATGGCGATGGCCAGTGCAGCTACCACCCAGTACATGCTGTGAGCGTTTGGTCGCGTCACGTGCCGTACAAGGCCAGTATTTTCAGGCAGGCTTCCCGGTGCTCGTCACCGAGGCCCGCAGGCAAGGAATCGGCAGGTAATTCCAGAGAATAGGGTATGCCCCGGCGCTCGGCGATCAGGATCCAGGCAGCGAGAATGCACAATTTTTCTTCCGGGGCCTGGTGGCCCATGAGGTACCAGTTGAGTTCGCAGGCCTCTTCGCGTGGTGTTTCCATCACCTTCGAATACAGCTTGTCGTGGCGCGCACTGGTGCGCCAGGCCACGCGACGCAAGGCGTCACCCGGCTGGTAATCGCGCAGACCGTGAAAATGCTCCCCTTCACCTGGCTGCGCCGTGCCATTATCCCCGCGTCGGGTGCGGGGCAGTGGGGGCGGATTGCCGGCCGGTTTGGGATAAACCAGGCAGCGAGCGGTGGGTATGATGATTGACCAGGCCCGAAACAAACCCAGGGGATAGCGATTTTGCAAGCGGAACGGAAGCAGTTCCATCCAGCCCCGTACGAAGCTTGCTTGTTTCAGCGCGAAACAAGCGGATTGCTGCGGGCCGATATCCTCCACTTCGGTGGACTCATCCGAAATCACTTGCACGGCAAAACGGTGGCGCGGCTCCGGGTTTTTCAGGTAAATGCGAAACGCCGCATTTTCCCCGGCAAATACCGGGCTCGTATTAATGCCGCTCAACGTAATTCCCACCAGGTCGCGGTAGGCAAGCAATGAAGTGAGCTGGGCAATTGCGGCGAGAACGAAGCCCAGCAACAAGGCCATGTTGTTGTTGAAATTGAGGCCGCCTATGGTAATGGTGGCCAATAGCAGGCCGAACCAGGCGCCGAAGCGGGTAGGCATTACATAGATATGCCGGTATTCCAGCGTGAAAGGAAGTTGCGGGGGGCCGCGGCGTTGCCTCACCCGCTCCAGGATCCAGCGCTCAAAGCGTGGCCCCGGCCTCAATCGGTCAAGGGTTGCGGCCAGCGATGCCATGTCGCACGGTCAGGTTTGTACCGCTTCAGGGAATGGGCAGCTGGTTCAGCAGGTCGGCAATCTGCTCATCCGGGGTCTGGTTGAAGCCGGAAGTGGTGTTCAGGCGATGCCGGGCCAGGGCCGGGAAGACTTGCTTGACATCTTCAGGCGTGACGAAATTACGGCCATCCAGGAAGGCGCAGGCACGACTCACCCGCAACAACGCTAGCCCGGCACGCGGCGACAGGCCACTTTCGAACCACTGTTCATTGCGGGTTTCTGCCAACAGGGCCTGGATATAATCCAGCAGATCTGCGCTCACATGCACGCCATCGCAATCCGCTTGCAAGGCCATCATGTCCTGCGGAGACAGGCGGGTGTCAAGTTCCTGCAACATGCCGGCCCGATCCTGTGTGGTCAATAACTCACGCTCTGCTTTCGGCTCAGGGAAACCCAGGGTTATGCTGAGAAGGAATCGATCCAGCTGGGAATCGGGTAGGGGAAAAGTACCTACGAGGTCCAGTGGGTTCTGCGTCGCCAGGACAAAAAACGGTTGCGGCAGCCGGTGCGTATGGTTTTCGATGGTGACCTGACCCTCGGCCATGCCCTCGAGCAAGGCGCTTTGTGTTTTTGGTGTTGCACGATTGATTTCATCCGCCAGGATAACTTGCGAAAAAATAGGGCCAGGGTGAAACTCAAAAACTTCTTTGTCGCGTTTGTAAATGGATACACCCAGGATATCCGCAGGCAACATATCGCTGGTGAACTGGATGCGCTGATAGGTGGAGCCAATAACCCGGGCCAGGGCGTGGGCCAGCGTGGTCTTGCCCACGCCCGGCACGTCCTCAATAAGCAAGTGACCACGCGCCAGGAGGCAACAAAACGCCAGTCGCACCTTGTCACCCTTGCCCAGCAGGACCCGATTAACTTGATATTCTGCCAGACGAAGTTGGCTGCGACGGATGTCGGCTGAATTGTTCTGGCTGATTACGGAACTGTTCATGCTCGAATTCCCTTTGCGAATCCCCCGTAAAAGAATGCTGTACTGCCTACCCCCCAGGAAGTTGCCCCCCATTTTGGTCGCGAGTATAGCAAACACCGGCCACGGTGCGGCCAATACCCCACCGTGGTATTTTTGTCCGATGAGCAGTGAAATCCTGGCGGTGGAACAATCCGGATGCGGCACAACGGCCGTGGTTCTTCCTGGTGGTGGTGCACGCGGAGCCTACCAGGTGGGAGTATTGAAGGCGATTGCCGAAACCACCCGGGCCGGGATCAATCCGTTCCCTGTGATCTGTGGCGTTTCCGCTGGTGCCATCAATGCTGTGGTGCTGGCCAGTCACGCCCATGAATTTCACGTGGGTGTGGAACGCCTCGAACATTTCTGGTCAACCATGTTTTGCAGCCGTATCTATCGTACTGATGCCTGGTCGGTTTTGCGCACTGCAATGCACTGGGCTATTGCTCTGCCGCTGGGTGGAAAGGTGATGCCACATCCCAGATCCATCCTGGATAATCGGCCCTTGCGAGCGTTTCTGGAATCCGTGCTGAATCTTGAAGGCATCGGTCAGGCCATCGATGGTGGCCAGTTGCGTGGGGTAGCGGTCACTGCTTCCGGTTATACCTGTGCTTCCGCCATCAGTTTTTTCCAGGCGTCAGCCAGTGTGCCACCCTGGACGCTCGAGCGCAGACGCGGAGAGCCGGCCCGACTCACAGTTGATCATTTGCTCGCTTCAGCCGCTCTGCCGCTCATATTTCCCGCACAGCGCATAGGCACGGAGTTTTTCGGTGATGGTGGAATGCGCATGATGACCCCGCTCAGCCCTGCCATCCATCTTGGCGCTGAACGGCTGCTGGTCATTTCCACCCGCGATGAGAAACCGGATCCATCGCCCATGCACGCGGTTGCATATCCTTCATGGGGCGAGATCGGCGGTTACCTGCTGGATACCATTTTCATGGACACCACCAACACTGACCTGAAACGTCTGCAACGCATCAACCGGATACTGGAATTGATACCGCCGGAGCAACGTGCCCAGTCGGCACTCAAAAAAATTGAAACAATGGTCATCCGGCCCAGTCAGGATGTGCGCGATATCACCAGGCAACACATGGACGAAATACCCCGAGCAGTTCGCCTGTTGCTACGCAGCCTGGGTGGTTGGGGCAAAGATTGGCGCCTGGCCAGTTATCTCTTGTTTGAAAAGGACTACTGCCAGGAACTTATCGCTTTGGGTTACCGCGATGGATTGGCTCTGCAGGAGGAGCTGTGCCGCTTCCTGGGTGTTGCTAGCCGCTGACGACTGCCGGACGCAAGGCCGCTGCCTCCTGTCCGTCGATGGTGTGGCGCGGAATATCATCCACTTCTATCACTGCGCGGTTGGCTTCCTGCGCCAGGCGGACAAGCGAGGCCTGTTCTTCAGTGATGACTCCGCTTTCCACCGCACGTTGCACCAGCTTTTTGTAGTTCTCATAGGTTACCGGTTCTTTCAGTGCATTGCGTACGGCATTCTCTGCGTTGGCCGAAGTCAGCGCCAGGTGAAATGCGGTGTGCAGTCGGCCCGGCGCATCA
>DATDPS010000065.1:0-15565 GCA_035292625.1 Lysobacterales bacterium
CATGAACCTGGTGGCCTGTTTCGGCCAGGACTGGTCGGCGGCGTCCACTCTGCCCCTCGAGTCGCTGGGTGAGTACATCCGTGAACATCGGGTGCAGGAGGTGTGGATCGCCGCGCCCTGGGAAGACAAAACCCTGCTGGATGCCGCGCTGGATGCGCTGCGCGAGTGCGTGGTCGACGTAAACGTGGTTCCCGACATGCACCAGTACCGGCTATTGAACCAGGGCATCAGTGAGTGGGGCGGGCTGCCGGTGATCAGCCTGGCCGGAACTCCGCTGACCGGAGCGGAAAAGCGCTTGAAGAACCTGTTTGACTGGCTGGCAGCGCTGATGCTGACAGTGGTGTTGTCGCCCCTGCTGTTGCTTATTGCACTGCTGATCAGGCTGGGCAGCCCGGGGCCGGTGATGTTCCGCCAAAAGCGTCACGGGGTGGGTGGTGAATCCATCGAGATTTACAAGTTCCGCACCATGAAACTGCACCGCGAGACGCCGGGGCAAGTGACCCAGGCGGCGCCGGATGATGGCCGCGTCACCTCCATCGGCCGCTTGCTGCGCCGCTCCAGCCTGGACGAACTACCGCAGTTGTTCAACGTGCTGAAAGGTGAAATGTCGCTGGTCGGCCCGCGGCCGCACGCCATTGAGCACAACGACCTGTTTAAATCCCGCATTCCGCGTTACATGCTGCGCCACAAAGTAAAACCGGGCATCACCGGCTGGGCGCAGGTGAATGGCTTTCGCGGCCAGACCGATACGCCGGAGAAGATGGCGCTGCGCATTGAGCACGACCTGTGGTACATCCAGAACTGGTCATTGTGGCTGGATCTGAAAATCCTGCTGATGACGCCCCTGGTGATGATGCATCGAAATGCTTATTGACGGCTTTTATTGGCGCGTTTCTAATTTCTGCGTGATTCCACCCGTTCGATAACCTGTTGGCCGGTCTGTCCGTTCAGCCTCTCGGCCAGCTTGGCGCGGCTGCGTTTGGCGCTAAGGTCATACACCAACAGGTATTCAATGGCGTTTTCCAGGGTGGTGTAATCGGTAGTCGTGCTGTTTTTCTTGATTTCCGCCAGGCTGGCGTCGAAAGCTTCAAGGCTGCTGCCGTCAATCGGCATGAGCATGCCGTTAGCTTTTGCCGCGTCTGCGGTTGCATCCGCGCCTGAATCCCGCGCTGTGCTGTCCGCGGCAGCCGCTGTGGCGCCTTCCGCAACGGGTTGCGCTGCTTCTTCAGTGCTGTCGGCACAGGCGACGTTAAGGCACAAAATCAGGATAAAACCGTTAATCCGCAGTAGTGTTTTCATTCATGTCCTCGCTGAATCCATAATGGTTGATAAGTTTTCTTGCAGCCGTTTTAGCTGTTGCACCGTGCGTTCGACAGGGTTGGCCGTTAAAGATTCCGTCGGCTTCATGCCCGCATCAGGTTTTTGGCCGTGATGCACAAATTACCTTGAATTCGTTCGTACTGTGCAGGGTGTCTACTGTGCTGAACTGTTGCACGAGCCAGCCCTCATACATCAGGTGGCGGTTGCACACCAGCAAAATCTTGCCCTGCCTGGTCAGCACATGGCGCGCCTGCTTGAAAAAATCCTGGGCGATATCCGAGCGCGTTGCCACACCACGGTGGAACGGTGGATTGCTGACGATCCAGTCAAACCGCTGGTGGACTTCGGCCAGGCCATTGGAGGGCAACAGGTGGGCTTCCATCGCATTGGCCTGCAGTGACAGGCGAGCAGATTCCAGCGCCAGCGCCGAATTATCCAGCAAAGTAAGCTTGATGCACGGGTCATGCCGCAGCAAGGACAGGCCAATCACACCAATGCCGCAGCCAAAATCCAGCACGCTGCCGCCTGGCCTTTGCTGGCCTTGCAGGCGCGCCAGTACGTCGAGCAAAAGCTGGGTGCCCCGGTCCAGGCGGCCGTGGGCAAACGCGCCCGGGAGTGACACCATGCGCAGTTCATCCGGCGGGACGCCCAGCAGCCACTTCTGCTGGTATTTTTCCAGTTGGAACGGGACAGGGGCGGCAGCTTGAGCAGCGTAAAAAAGGACGCAGTGTCGCGCCGAGTCGGCATGGGCACTTTGGCTGAAGTATTTACCCAGGCGTTTGCCGGCGGACTTGATGCCCGAGGCGTTCTCACCCACCAGCCAGAGGCTGCTGGTGGAGGGCATGGCCGCGGCAAAAAAATGCAGCAGCAGCTCCAGCCGTTCTTTTTCCCGCGGTTGGAACAGCAGGACCTGCGCAGGCACGGTGGCGCGGTCCGGCAACACCCCAAATCCAGCATCCGCTCCACTGTCCGTAAGCCAGCGATAGTCACCAAAATCCTGGCTCCAGATACGCACCTTTCGCCCTGCAGCGCCCAGTTCCCGGAACAGGTCGTCCGGCGGCGCATTGAACAGCAGGGTTTCAGCCGCGGGTAACCGCGCCAAATTTCGCAACACAAGTTGGCTGGCACGTTCCATCAGTTGTCGGTTATTGCGGCGCAGGCCGCAAATCGCAGGCCATTAACCGCGGGCGCCACATCAGGACGCCAGCACCGTGCCGGCCAGGTCGTAATCATCAGCCAAGTCGATGCGTGCGCGCACGAGATCACCGGGTTTCAGACCCGCAGTCGGTTGGAGGGTGACGATACCATCAATCTCGGGCGCATCGCCCATGCTGCGGGCAACGGCGTGATCGGCCGTGACTGAATCCACCAGCACCTCCTGGACGGTGCCAATTTTACGCTGCAGGCGTTCGCGGCTGATGGCGGCCTGGGTTTGCATGAACACGTCCCAGCGTCGTTGCTTGATTTCCTCAGGCACGGCGCCCTCGTTGTCATTGGCCGCGGCACCGGCGACCGGGGAGTAAGTGAAGCAGCCCACGCGATCGAGTTGCGCGTCGTGCAGGAAGTCGATGAGCTCGTTAAATTCGCTGTCTGTTTCGCCGGGAAAGCCGACGATGAAGGTGCTGCGGATGGTCAGACCGGGATGGATTTCCCGCCAGCGGCGGATTCTCTCCAGTGTGTTTTCCGCCGCGGCGGGCCGGCGCATGCGCTTGAGCACAGCCGGGCTGCCGTGTTGGAACGGAATATCCAGGTAAGGAAGTATTTTGCCCTCCGCCATCAGTGGAATGATTTCATCCACGTGCGGGTAGGGGTAGACATAGTGCAGGCGTACCCAGACGCCGAGGCTGCCGAGGCCTTCACACAGTTCTTTCATGCGCGTGCGCAGCGGTTTGCCGCCCCAGAAGTCGAGCTTGTATTTCAGATCCACTCCGTAGGCTGAAGTGTCCTGCGAAATAACCAACAGCTCTTTCACGCCTGCAGCCACAAGCCTGGCAGCTTCGTCCAGCACTTCCCCCACCGGCCGGCTGACCAGTTTGCCGCGCATCGAAGGAATGATGCAGAAGCTGCACGTGTGGTTGCAGCCTTCAGAAACTTTCAGATAGGCATAGTGCCGTGGGGTCAACTTGATGCCAATGCCATTGCCCAAATCATTGCGTGCGGCTGGCACCAGGCTGGTGAAGGGGTCGTGCGTTTGGCGTGGCGGGGCATGCTGGTGCACGGCGCTCACCACGGCCTCGTATTGCTGCGGGCCGGTTACGGCCAGCACCCTGGGGTGCACCCGGGTGATGTCCTCAGCGTTTTTGCCCATGCAACCGGTGACGATGACCTTGCCGTTGGCCTGTAAAGCTTCGCCGATGGCTGCGAGGGATTCCTGTTTGGCAGCATCGATAAAACCACAGGTGTTGACCACCACCACGTCGGCGCCCGCGTAATCGGGACTGATGTCATAGCCGTCGGTGCGGAGCTGGGTGAGGATGCGCTCGGAATCCACCAGCGCCTTGGGGCAGCCCAGGCTGACGAATCCTACCCTTGCATTCCGGTTCGGCGCGGTTTGCAGTGCGTCAATCTTTGTCATCGGGCTCGAAAAACAACCAGCGCACCGAAGGGAAGCGCGCCCGGAACGAGGCTTCAACCAGGTTGATCACCCGCACCAGTTCGTGGTCCGTGACCTGCGGCTGCATGTAGGCTTTCACCGCCACCATGGTATCCGGACCAAATTCCAGGGTCAGCAGGTTGAATATCTGTTTGACCTGCGGTTGTTGCTCGAGAAACTGGCGCATCTGTTTCAGAACCACCGGGTCCACGCTTTGGCCGATCAGCAGGGCCTTGATTTCGACCGCGATAAACCAGGCGACGACTAGCAGCAGCACACCGATGCTGAGAGTGCCAATCGCATCCCACAGCGGGTCGCTGGTGATCAGGGTGGCCACTATGGCCGCCAGGGCCAGCACCAGGCCGGCCAACGCGGCCACGTCCTCGCCAAATACCACGATCAGAGCGCTGGTGCGGCTTTCCCGGAACCAGCGCGGCAGGCTGCGGCCATGGCGTTCCTTGTTCACTTCGCGCATGCATCCCCACAAGGAAACCGATTCGGCCGCAATGGCAAACAGCAGCACGCCAATGGCAATCCACGGAAAGTTCAGCTGCCTGGGGTGCTGGAGTTTGTGTACCCCCTCGTACAGGGAGAACATGCCGCCAACACTGAACAGGATCACGGCGACCAGGAACGACCAGAAGTAAATACTCTTGCCGAAACCCAGCGGGAAATCTTCGTTTGGCGCCCGGCGGGTCTGGCGCAAGCCGAGCACCAGCAGCAGCTGGTTGCCGGAATCCGCCAGTGAATGGATGGTTTCCGCCAGCATCGCCCCTGAGCCGGTGAACAGTGCGGCGACACCTTTGACCATGGCAATCGCCAGGTTGGCAAAAAAGGCAAACAGGATGGACTTGAGCGAATCAGGCGCTGACATTCGGGAATTGCGTCCAGGTGACTTACCGCAGCGGGCAATTATGCGGCCTGGGCTGGCAGCTCACAAGCAGCGGCAAGAGGTTTGGGGTCAGAGTCAAGTGCCAGAGTAAAACGCCGGGTCAGCAAACCACGCGCTCAAACATAACTTCAAACTTCCCAAACTTCCTAAACTTCCCCTTTACTCTGGCACTTGACTCTGACCCCAAACCTCCTAGCGAACGATAGGCGGCTCCGGCGGTGCGGCAAGGAGCGGGCGGTGGTGCCGCTGCATCAGGCCGAGGTGGTTTTCCGGCACCTTGGCTTTGAGGGTCCGGTCCTTGCGGTCGCGCTTGATGTTCAGTTCGATTTCACTGCCTGGTTCAGCGTCCCGCATGGCGCGCAGCAGGTCGCCCGGTGAATTGACCTCGGTGTCGCCGATGGCGCGGATCACGTCACCGGATTCCAGGCCGTAGGCATTATCCTCCCGCGCCTGGATCACCAGCACGCCCCGCTCCGTCTTGAAGTACTTGCCCAGCTCCGGGTTCAGGCTGGTCAGTTCCAAGCCACGGGTGTGCGGCAAGCCGAACCAGATATTGGCTTCGCGCAGCGCGTGTTCTCCCGCCCGCGACAGTGCTTCGTCATCGATTTCGATGTGCTTTGAAAATTTTATAGTCTTGCCGTCCTCGTCCATGAACATGTGTTCGAATTCCTTCGCCCGCTCGGTGAACTCCTCGAGGCGCATGGCCAGCTCTTCCTCGTCCAGGCCGAGCGCTTCGAAATGCTCCATCCACTCATCGCCGCCGGGCGTTCCGGGAGCGCCGGGAGGGGGGCCCGGCAAGCGCACCCTGGACTGCCAGGAATGGGGCTCCCGTTGCTGCGGAATCACCGTAAACGCGAGGATTTCACCCTCGCGCGATACTTCCAACGGCAGTTCCTCGCCCGCCTTGGCCTGGTCCATGACGGAAAACAGCGCGTCGCGGGCTGTTCCATCGCTGCGGCCGCTGAGATCCACGCCGCCGATTGAAACCAGTACATCATTTTGCCGCAAGCCCGCTTGTTCAGCCGGTCCATCCGGTGACACGCCGATCAACTCTACGCCGGCGACGGATTCTTCTCCGAGCAACACGCCAATCACCGGGTGGTCACCCAGGTTGATCATGCGCAGCCGGTTGATTTCACGGTTACCTCCCGCCAGCGCGCGATGGGCCATTGCGACTTCGCGCGAGGCTTCGCGCAGTTCGCGGTGGGCGCGGCTCAGCTCTTCACGCGCCAGGGCGACTTGCTCGTCCTGGTCAACGTCGCCTTGCGCCATGGCCTGGCGCACGTCTTCCACCGCCTGCGATGCTTCGTCGAGGGAGCGCTTAGCATCATCGATAGCCTGCTTTTGCATGGCCAGTTTCTCGTGGTCCGCCGGGGCTGCTGGCAATGCTGGTGCTGCGGGTTCTGCTGGTGCCGCGGCATCGGGCTCCGCCGCGATGGGTGTCAGCGGCCAGCCGAGCAGGCAGCACAGGGCGATTGTATTCAGTGTGTTTTGCATGGTCATCGTTGCAAGATTCCTTGAAAGTGGTGTCTCGTTACAGTGACGCAACATGGCTGTAATCCCGTCGCAACTGGACGCGATAAAGTTGATTCAGGTCCAGTAGCAGGTTGACCCGCTGACTCCACAATTCGCGTGAATCGGGACGCTGGTTGATCGCTTCGTCGATCTGGACCACGAGGTCTTCCAGCTCCACCTGGTAGGCCACGAACTGGGCCGGTACGGCGCCCTCTTCGGAGCGCACCAGCCGCAGATTGCGCTCCAGTTGCTGCGACAGGCTGATCAGGGATTCCAGGTTGTTGTTGCTGCCGGTGCTTTGGGCTTCTGTGGCAGGGCCTGGCACCGCTGCGAGTTGCTCTGTGCCGTCCGGCCCGGCAGCGCCGGGCTGGATACCCGGGAATTGCCAATACAGCCCCACTGCCAGAGCCATGGCAGCGGCGCTGGCCAGCCATCTCACCCCATGTTGCACGTGCTTCCGGCGACGCAGGGCAGCCTCGATGGCAGGCCAGCCGTCAGCCGGCGCCGGCGCCTGGGCAAGCCCGGCCAGGCCGAACGGGTCGCTGGACGTGTTGATTTCATGTGGGATCTGATTGGCCATGGTGTTTTACCCGGGTGCGTCTAAAACGAATTGGAGAGACGTAACATGGACAGCGATTTTTCATCGGCCGCTGAGTGGTTTGTAGCGGATCCGGTGTCGCCGCCACCCCTGTGCGGCCCGCGCGGCGCCTCCGGCTGAACGGAAGGATGGATCCACTCACGCAGCCGGGCATGGGCCCGCGACAAGCGGGTTTTGGAAAAACTTTCGGTCATGCCAAAGAGGCCAGCGATTTCCTTGTGGCTGTAACCTTCGACATCGTGCAGCCAGACGATGGCACGGTCTTCGCCGTCGAGCCGGGAAAACGCGCCCTCCAGGTCCAGCGCCAATGTGATGCCGGCTGCATCGCCATCGTGGCTGGCTTGCTGGCTGGCATGGAATTCTTCGAGGTCTACCGTATCGAGGCGGGGCTGCCGCCGCAGGGCACTGATGGCATGGTTTACCACCACCCGGCGCAACCAGCCCCAGAACGGAGCATCACCGCGAAACTGCCGGATGCGGCGGAACGCGCTGATAAACGCTTCCTGGGTCACGTCCTGCGCCAATTGCGGACAACGGCAGACACGAAAAGCGATGTTATAGGCCGGCTGCTTGAACAAGCGATACAGAGCCTCACAAGCCCTGGTGTCGCCGCGACGCGCGCGGGCCAGGGTCAATTCGTCCAGCTCGATGTCGAAAGCGGAAGAGGTCATTGTGTTCAGTGACGCGTCAGGGTGTGAAATCGTCGCAGCATGAGCGATGCTCGCCGAACCGCCCGGAATTGGAATCGGGTGAAAAAGGCAAACACTATAATGCACTGGTTGACTGCTTACAGGTGGCAAATTTGGGCTACCATCGTTCAAGACCATTTCCCCAAATAGCGCCACGGAGAACATCATGGGTCGCTGGCGACCACCGCCTGAGAGCAGCAGCCCGTACATCACCGCCGATGGTGCCATGGCGCTGAAGGCCGAACTGGCCGAGCTGTGGCGGCTGCGCCGTACCGATGTCGTGCCCGCCCTGTCGGCGGCGGCTGCGGAAGGTGACCGTTCAGAAAACGCGGAGTACATTTACCGTAAGAAACAACTGGCCGGGATTGATCGGAAGATCCATTACATCAGCAAGCGCCTGGAAGTGATCAAAATCGTCGATCGCGCCCCCGCCAGGCAGGACCGGGTTTTTTTCGGTGCATTCATCCGGGTGGAGGACGAACACGGCGGCCGGCAGCAGTACCGCATCGTGGGAGCTGACGAGACCGACGCTGCCCGGGGCTATATTTCCATCGATTCACCCCTGGCCCGGGCCCTGCTGGGGCAGGACGCGGGCGCCAGCGTTACGGTGGAGCTGCCCGCCGGCCCTGCAGTCTTCGAACTGATCGAGGTGCGTTACACCAGTCTGTAAATCCCGCTCGAGCGTGGATTTCCGCGCGCGGCAGGATCGCGGGCCGGGTTGTTGGGGGTGGCAAATTTTTCGACCTGGGGCTTGAAATATCTTCACCCGTTCCCATCTTAGTGGTGCAGTCGCCGCATGTCTACGCGGGACTGCAGGCGCTTCCGGCCGCAAGGCGGAAGTTACACATTTGAAACCGAATTGCTTCCCAGGAGGATACGGTAATGACCACTTTCGATTTTTCACCGCTATTTCGCACATCCGTTGGCTTCGACCGCTTGGCATCCATGCTGAACGCTACCCACCGGCCGGAACAGTCCGGCGGCTATCCCCCCTACAACATCGTTTCGCGCGGCGAGAACAGCTACCAGATCACCATGGCGGTAGCCGGCTTTGCCGCCAATGAGCTCAAGCTCACCAGTGAAATGAACCAGTTGACTGTCGTCGGCGAGAAAGCCGAGGAGCAGGAAAGCGACGACAACCGCTTCCTGTACCGGGGTATTGCCACGCGCTCATTCGAGCGCCGCTTCAACCTTGCCGACCACGTTCGCGTCACCGGCGCCCGGCTGGACAACGGCCTGCTGCACATCGACCTCGAGCGCGAACTGCCCGAGGTGATGAAGCCACGGACCATCCAGATCCAGTCTGAAAACGTTCTGATCGAGGGCCAGAAAGAACCCAGGGAAAGCAAGAAACAGGACAAGGCGGCCTGAGACGGCCTGGCTGAAATCTATTGCAGATGAGAGGGGCGCTTTGATGCGCCCCTCATTTTTTGCGCATCCCGTATGCGCCGCTGGATGAACCCAGATTGCCGCATCGTTGCAGATCGGCCGGGCTAACGTTACGCTCCTGCAATGGATTCGTGTTGCGAGCGCAGATGAGAAAAACCCTGTTCTACCTGTATCAGCTGTACCTGTGGCTGGTCCTGGTACCGCTGGTTTTGCTGCTGACTTTCCTTTCCGGGCTGGCAACAGCACTTTCCGCCACCTGGGTGAATCCGCGGTTTGCCAACCGGCATTTCGCCCGCAACTGGGCGCGGCTGTTGGCCTGGCTCACGCCCATGCGAGTCAGCGTGCACGGTGCTGAACATGCCCAGACCGATCGAAGTTACGTGGTGGTGTGCAACCATCAGAGCCAGTACGACATCCTGCTGGTCTACGGCTTTTTGGATCTCGATTTCAAGTGGGTGATCAAACAGGAGTTGCGCAAAATCCCCGGCCTCGGCATCGGCTGTGAAAAAGCCGGGCACATCTTCATCGATCGCAGCAATCCGCGCAGCGCACGCGCCGCCGTAGCTGCAGCGCTGCAGCGGCTGGGGGATGGCGTGGGGATACTGTTTTTCCCCGAAGGCACGCGCAGTCTGGACGGAAGGCTGCTGCCATTCAAAAGAGGCGCATTCCGGTTGGCCATAGAGCAACAGTTGCCGGTGCTGCCGGTGACCCTGGTTGGCACCCGGGACATCATGCCAGCCAAGACGCTGCGCGTATTTCCTGGCCGCGCCAGACTGATCATCCATCCAGCGATCGAAACCCGCGGCATGGTCAGCGGGCAGGTGGATGAACTGCTGAACCGGGCGCAAAAAACCATAGCCTCCGCCTTGCCGCCCAGCCTGCGATAACCCGCATATTTCTGACCATGTCGCTGCACCAACCCGACCCAGAATTTGTCCGCTCCCGACGGGCCCAGTCCAACTTCCGCCTGGCGCTGCACATTGCCCTGGTCCTGGTGGCCCTACTCTGGGGCATCCTGTTGGTGGACACACTGTTCCACCTGCACCTGAACCGCTACGGTCTGCGGCCGGGCACCCTGAGCGGTTTGCTCGGCGTAGTGACTGCGCCCCTGCTGCATGGCGGGGCAGGGCATTTGTTCAACAACAGCATTCCGCTGCTGGTGGCACTCACCGCAAGCCTGTATCTCTACCCGAACGCCGCCCTGCGGGTGGTGCCCTTGATCTGGCTGGGATCGGGCCTGCTGGGTTGGCTAATCGGCCGTCACAGCCTGCATATCGGCGCCAGCGGCCTGCTTTACGGCTTGCTGGCTTTTGTGTTTGTCAGCGGTGTGTTGCGCCGGGACATGCGTTCAGTGGCGGTTTCGCTGCTGGTCTGGTTTCTCTACGGCACGATGATCTGGGGTATTTTGCCCATCCGGCCGAACATGTCCTGGGAATTGCACTTGTCGGGAGGCGCCATCGGCATCCTGTTGGCCTGGTTGTACCGCAAGTGGGATCGTGTGCCGCTCAGGAGCTATGCCTGGGAACACGATGACAGCGTGCCGGAATGGTATCCTGAGGATCAAGGCGACCCATTCGAACTGCCCCCCGGCGGAGACGGCGAACCCTCCGCAACCGGTGCCCCGGCGGGCAAGGCGCTTGAGAAGAAACATGATTAAGAAAATATTCTATTTCATTGTTATTACGTTAATTATATTCATTACTGTTGGCTTTTTTTTGCCCCGGAACGTGCACGTGGAACGCAGCATCCAGATCATCCGGCCAGCCTCCACCGTATTCACCCTGGTCAATGGTTACAGCACGTTCAACAACTGGTCACCGTGGGCGGCCCGCGATCCATCCGCCGTTTTAGACATCTCCGGGCCGCCGAGCGGGGTAGGTGCACACATGGACTGGAATGGTGATCCGCGCCTGACGGGCAAGGGATCGCAAGAGATCATCGAGAGCAAGCCCTGGTCGCTGGTTCGAACCCGACTGAAATTCGATCAGCAGGGTGAGGCGATAAGCTATTTTGCACTGGCGGAAGACGTCGCAGGCACAAAGATCACTTGGGGCTTCGATACCGACGTGACGGCAGGCCAAAACCTGGCAGCCGGCCTGATGGCACGCTATTTCGGCTTGTTGTTCGACCGCTGGATAGGGGGGGATTACGAAGTGGGCCTGACCAAGCTGAAAACTCTGGCTGAATCCCTGCCCGATGTCGATTTCTCCGACCTCGAGGCGGAGGTGCTGGACGTAAAACCCGTGGACATCCTGTTCATTCAAAGCGACAGCAGCCAGGCTCCTGGGAACATTGCCGAGGCGATGGCGGAGTCCTACAGGGAAATCACGGCTTTCATGACCGCCAGTGGCATCGCCTTGGCCGCCCAGCCGATGACCATTACCCGCGCCTGGGACGAAAGCGGCTATGCCTTTGATGCGGCCATTCCGGTGATACCGCAGGATGTGGAATTGACGGGCAAGGTGCAGGCCGGGGTTTCGCCTTCCGGTCGCGCCGTGCGCGTGATCCATCGCGGACCCTATGAGCAGATGATGCCCACCTATGACAAACTGGCGGCCTACATGGGCGCGCACGGTTTGCGCGAAGGCCCGGTGTCGTGGGAACAGTACATTTCCGACCCGGGGGAGACGCCCAGCCAGGACCTGGTCACCCACATCTACTTCCTCATCGAGCCCTGAGGCCAGCCGGAAATCCCCACCCATCGAGGCTACGGCCCGGTCCACGCTGGCAGGCTCGCCCGGTAGCCGGTATTTTTTACCAGCGGCTGCTGACTTCGAAGTGATCGCTCCAGGAGCCGGGATTGAACGGCAGTTGCACCAGCTGTTGAACCGTTTGCTCAAAAAACTGCCGGGGCAAGGTCATCGCACCCAGTGACGCCAGGTGGGGGTTGGGCACCTGACAGTCGAGCAGGCCGAAATCCCAGCGCTGCAATTGCTTGCACAATGCCACCAGCGCGATCTTGCTGGCGTCGGTTTCGCGGCTGAACATGGATTCACCGAAGAACATGCGCCCCAGCGCCAGGCCGTAAATCCCCCCCGCCAGGTGGTTGTCGCGCCAGACTTCCACCGAGTGGGCATGCCCTGCCTGGTGGAGGAGGCTGTAAGCCCGTTGCATTTCCGTGCTAATCCAGGTGCCGTGTTGGCCGTGACGCGGCTCCGCGCAGGCCCCGATGACCTGCTCAAACGCGAGGTCCGCGGTAACGTGGTAAAGCGCCGTGTTATAACGCCGGCGGGTGCGCCGCGACAGGTGCACATTGCCGGGAACGATGACACAGCGTGGCGCGGGGCTCCACCACAAGATTGGCTCACCCTCCGAGTACCAGGGGAAGATTCCCAGCCGGTAAGCCGCCAGCAAGCGTTGCGGCGCCAGGTCGCCACCCCAGGCCAGCAGGCCATTGGGCCGCCGCAGGGCATGTCGGGTCGGGGGAAAAGCCGAAGCCGGGTCCGCACCCAGCCTGGGCAGATGCGGGGAGCTCAAGCTTACTCCTCCTCCCGGTAGGGGGGGTGTGCCGCCAGTAGTTCACTGTACTGGTCCAGCCAGACGTGTTCCCGTTGCAGGAAATTGCCGATGGCCGTGCGAAAGTCGAGGTCCCGCACATGGTGAAATGAATGGGTAGGTACGGGCACGAAACCGCGGCTGAGCTTGTGCTCACCCTGGGCACCCGGCTCGAACACGTCCAGGCCATTGGCGATGCAGTATTCGATGCCCTGGTGGTAAGCGGCCTCGAAATGCAGACCGGGAATGTGTTCCATGCAACCCCAGTAGCGCCCATACAGGCGGCCGCCGCCCAGCAGGAACAGGCTCATGGCGATGTTGCGTCCGTCGCGCCGGGCCAGAACAGCCAGCACTGACTGCGGCAGCTCGGCCAGCAGGTGCACAAAAAACGCGCGGTTCAGAGCCGGGTGGTTGCCGTGCTCGAGAAAGGTTTGCTGGTAGCAGGCAAAGATGAAATCCAGGTCGGAGGCATCCAGTTCCGCACCGCCTTTGTGCACAAAGCGGATTCCCGCTTGCTCCACCAGCCTGCGGTCGCGCAGCATGTTTTTGCGCTTCTTCGCGCGCAGTTGCGCGAGGAATTCATGAAAAGAGCGGTAGCCGCGGTTGAACCAATGGAATTGCCAGTCGCCACGCGCCAGCAAGTCCGCCTGCTGCAGGGCCGCCAGGTCGCTGGCGGCGACGAAGTTGCAGTGCCAGGACGACAGATCGAGTTGCTCGCACTGCGCCAGGGCCAGCTTGATCAGTGCTCTGCGCAGCGTCGCTGTTTCGGGGTGATCGCGCTGCACCAGCAGGCGCGGCCCCGGCACGGGTGAGTAGGGTACCGCCGTCAGCAGCTTGGGGTAGTAGTTGCGGCCGTGCCGCTGATAGGCATCGGCCCAGGCCCAGTCGAACACGAATTCCCCATGGGAGTGGGTTTTGAGATAGCTGGGCGCCACCGCCACCAGGCGTGCGCCCTCATACAGGCACAGGTGGTGCGGCTGCCAGCCGGTTTCTGCCGTGACCGAACCGGAAGCTTCGAGCGCATGCAGGAAGCCGCGCGCGAGAAACGGGTTGTCGCCATGATCCAGCGCATCCCAGTCCTGCTGTGAGATCGTGGACAGGTCCGTGACGATGCGGGGGTCACGCTTCACAGCGCTGCTGTTGTTTTTTCATCCAGCCAACGTTCAGCATCGAGCGCCGCCATGCAGCCGAAACCAGCCGAAGTGACGGCCTGGCGGTAGACATGGTCGGCTACGTCACCGGCGGCAAATACACCCGGCACACTGGTTGCCGTGGCGAAACCACGGGTGCCGCTCTGGATGGAAATGTAGCCGCCCTGCATGTCCAACTGGCCATTGAAAATGGCGGTGTTCGGGGCGTGCCCGACGGCGATGAAAACACCGCTCAGCTGCAGGTCCTGGGTCTTGCCACTGCCGGCCTGCTTCACGCGCAGGCCGGTCACGCCGGTCTCGTCCCCCAGTACTTCGTCCACCAGGTGATTCCACAGGATGCGCACGTTGCCGTTTTTTTCCCGCTCAAACAGGCGGTCCTGCAGGATTTTTTCCGCACGCAGCGAATCACGCCGATGCACCAGAGTGACCTCGGCCGCAATGTTGGACAGGTACAGCGCTTCTTCCACGGCGGTGTTCCCACCGCCAATGACTGCGACTTTCTGTCCGCGGTAAAAGAAACCATCGCAGGTGGCGCAGGCCGACACGCCTTTGCCTTTGAACGCCTGTTCGGAGCGCAGACCGAGGTACATGGCGCTGGCCCCGGTGGCAATGACCAGTGCATCGGCGGTATACACGCCACTGTCGCCTTCCAGGCGGAACGGGCGTTGTTGCAACATGGCGGTATGGATGTGATCGAATATGACTTCGGTGTCGAAACGGCGGGCATGCTCCAACATGCGATGCATCAGGTCAGGGCCTTGCAAACCCTCGACATCACCCGGCCAGTTATCCACTTCGGTAGTGGTGGTCAACTGCCCACCCTGTTCCAGGCCGGTGATGAGCACTGGCTTGAGGTTGGCGCGCGCGGCATAGACCGCAGCCGTGTAGCCGGCCGGTCCTGAACCCAGGATAAGAAGCCGGCAGTGTTTGGCATCGCTCATGTATAATCGTCCCGTTGTTCGTTCTTGATTAAGACCAGGCCGGCCGTTGGGTTTCGCCCGGAAAATCGTGCCTATGCTACCGGCCTATTATTTCACGTAAATCCAAGTTGGGTACCGGCAAAAAAAAATCAAGCGGAGCAGACTGTTGCGCGGCAGGTGCGATAACTGGGCCGCGGTTTGATCACAACGACAAAAGTCCCGGATGGTTTACCCGGGATAATGGAAAGGCTGACAAGGAACACCGGTTTGGTCCAGGCCCGTAAAAAATCTCCCTTTGCGGTTGCTGCCTCCAATGGCCGCTTGCGCCATCGCCTGGGCGAAACCTTTTTCATCCTGACGGTCCTGCTGGCGGTGTACCTGGTGGCGTGCCTGGTGACTTATGCACCGACGGATCCGGGGCCGTTCAATTCCTTCGCCGCACAGCAAGTGCACAACGTAGGCCGCCTGCTCGGCGCATGGTTGGCCAACTTCTTTCTGTTCCTGACCGGTTACCTTGCCTATGTCATACCGCTGGTGCTGATGTACCTGGGCTGGCTGTTTTATCGGGGTTCCGATGTGCCCGAAGAGGAAAGCCGCCTGCTCGACTGGCTGGCCCACCTGACCGGCCTGGTGCTGTTCGTTTTGTCCGCGTCCGGCCTGCTGCACATCCATGCGCTGCCACCCACCGGCGCCATGCCCGCCGGCGGCGGGGGCGTGATCGGGCTGCAAATCGCCACGCCCTTGCTGCAGTTGAGCGGTGTGCTGGGATCAACCCTGTTTCTGCTCTCCATGCTGCTGGTGGGCCTTACCTTGTTTGCCGGGATTTCCTGGTTCCAGGTGATGGACCTGACCGGGCGTTACACCCTGGCCGGTTTCAACTGGCTGGCGGCCACTATCGCCGGCATGCGCGACTGGTTCGCCGGCCGCCGGGCGAAAGCGCAGCGTGGCGAAGTGCGCAAGGCCGACTCGGTGCGGCAAAAAGGCAAGACCAAGCCGCGCATCG
>DATDPS010000066.1:0-21806 GCA_035292625.1 Lysobacterales bacterium
GGTTTGCTGGTGCTGCCGGTGATCATCATCATCAGCATGCTGATCTACAAGGGCGGCCCGATCATTTCTTTCGAATTTCTCTTCACCAACCCCAGCAATGGCATGACCGCGGGTGGAATTTTCCCGGCCCTGCTCGGCACCATCCTGCTGGTGCTGGTCGCGCTGGTGGCCTCGGTGCCGCTCGGTATCGCGGCTGCGATCTACCTCAGCGAGTACGCACCGGACAACTGGTCGACCCGCGCCATCAACCTGGCCATCATCAACCTTGCCGGCGTGCCATCCATCGTGCATGCCCTGTTCGGCGTCGGCGCATTCGTGATTTTCTTCAGGTTCGGCACCAGCATCATTGCAGCCAGCCTGACCCTGGCCATCATGGCCCTGCCGGTGGTCATCGTGGCCACGCGCGAGTCGCTGCAGGCAGTGCCGCAAGCTTTCCGCGAGGCATGCTGGAACATGGGTGCGACCCGCTGGCAAACCATCCGCCGCGTGGTGCTGCCCAACGCGATCAGCGGCATACTGACCGGCATTATCCTGGAAGTGTCCCGCACGGCGGGCGAAACGGCGCCCATCATGTTCACCGGCGCGGCGTTTTTCCTGCCCTTGCTGCCACAGTCGGTGTTTGACCAGACCATGGCCCTCTCCCTGCACCTGTTCGTTGTTTCCACCCAGGTTCCCAACATGCCCGAGGCCTTGCCTTACGGGGTCGCCCTGGTGCTGATCTCCATGGTGCTGGTGCTGAACAGCCTGTCGATCGCCTTGCGCATGTATCTGAGGGGCAAGAAGAAGTGGTAGGGCAGGTGGTAACGCCTGCCCGGCTGGAAGTGCGTGACCTTGGCATCCGCTATGGCCATCACGTTGCGCTGGAGGGGGTCACGCTGGAAGTCCGGCAACACGAAATTTTCGGCATCATCGGCCCGGCCAACGCCGGCAAGACCTCGTTTCTCAAGGCGATCAACCGCATGGACATGTTCGATTCCTCCATGCGCGTTGAAGGCCAGGTCACGTTCAACGGAATCGACACGCGCAAGGTCAGGAACGTCTACGGTTTGCGCCGCCGCATCGGCGTGGTGTTTCCGCTGCCGGTAGGCCTGCCCCTGTCGGTGTATGACAATGTCGCCCTGGCGCCGCGGCTGGCGGGGCAAAAACAGCGTGCGGAACTGGATGTCATCGTCGAGCGCTGCCTGCGCCGGGCCGCCTTATGGGACGAGGTGAAAGACCGGCTCCGGGTGCTGGGCAGTTTGCTCTCCGGCGGCCAGCAGCAGCGCCTGACCATAGCCCGGGCTCTTTCGCAAGACCCGGAGTTGCTGATGCTGGACGAATTCTCCATCGCGGTAGACCCGGTCACCACCATGCGCATCGAGGACGTGCTCAAGGAATTGCGGCAGGAGGTATCCATCATCCTGGTCACCAACCTGGTGCAGCAGGCCCGGCGCCTGGCGGACCGCACGGCCTTTTTTCTCGACGGCAGGTGCGTGGAGATGGGGGTCACGGAGGATCTGTTCACCGGCCAAGTGCAGGACCAACGGACCCGCGATTACGTTGAAGGGAGGTTCGGCTGATGGAAGAATCCACGGCGCCGCGGCTGGCCATTTCCACCAGCAAACTGAACCTGTGGTACGGCACGTTCCAGGCCCTGTTTGACGTCGACCTGCACATAAGGCAGGGCATCATCACCTCCATGATCGGACCATCCGGCTGTGGCAAGAGCACATTCCTGCGCAGCGTCAACCGCATCAACGAGCGGCTGGGCTATGTTCGCACCGCCGGCACCATCCGGGTGATGGGCGAGGACGTGTACCAGCCCGGGGTTGAACTGGTGCAGGTGCGCAAGCAGGTCGGCATGGTATTCCAGCGCCCCAATCCCTTGCCCATCTCGATTCGCGAGAACGTCCTGTTCGGGTTCCAGATGCACTCCGGTGGTAAACACGGCAAGCGGGAGCAGGAAGAAGTGCTTGAAGACGCCTTGCGCCAGGTGCTGCTGTGGGACACGGTAAAAGACCAACTGGACCGCAAGGCCACCAACCTGTCTCTGGAGCAACAGCAGAAGCTGTGCATTGCGCGCCTGCTGCCGGTAAAGCCTGGCGTGTTGCTGATGGATGAGCCCTGTTCCGCGCTGGACCCCAAGGGCACCGAGGCCGTCGAGGAACTGATCTGGGATTTGCGTGGCAAATACAGCATCCTGATCGTGACCCACAACATGGCCCAGGCGCGGCGGGCCAGCGAAGAGTGCATTTTCATGCTCATGGGCAGGGTGGTGGAACACACCGATACGGGCGACATGTTCCTCACCCCCCATCACCAGGAGACAGCGGACTACATTGAAGGCCGCTACGGCTGAGCAAGTTGCGCCGCGGGGTCGCCGTTGAATCCATGACCGGCCGAACCATTCCTGGCGGGACAGACAAGCCCAGCCCCTTTGTTGTATCCTGCTCCCCCAATACCAGCAACCGGACCAACAACATGCGTCGTGTCATTGCCCTGATTTCACTAGTTTGCTTCGCTGCCACCACCCCATTGCAGGCCGGGTTTGTCCTGGAAGAATGGCAACAGCGGGTCACGGCCGAAAACAACATCGACCAGTTGGGCCGGCTGTATATCGAATTCACCCTCGAAGAAGACCCGAGCCAGAGCTCCAGCCTGGGCATCCATGGCAAGGGTGAAGAGCCCAGCTATTACGACCGTATGCTGCCGGACGCGTCGGCGCTACGGCTGGCCGCCAATGAGGCAGGACGGTTGTTCCTGTTGCAAAAACTGCAGGGTATCGATGCGGCCAGCCTGTCCCGGGCTGAGCAGATCGACCTGCACATCCTGGCGCAGAGAGTGAAGCTGGACCAGTTCCAGGTGCAGCGCCTTGGGGCCCTGGTCAATCCGCTGAACTGGGCCACCACCCTGGGCGAGGCGATGTCCGGCCTGGTGTTGCGTGATTACGCACCGCTTGATCAACGCCTGCAGAGTTTCGGCGCCCGCTGCGCCGCGACCGGACCCTTCCTGGACCAGGTGCAGCAACTGTTGCTGCCAGCCACGGTGCGGCCGACGGAACTGGAAAAAGTTGTAACGCTGCAGCGTTTGACGGGCATGACCGGAGAAGGCGCCCTGTATGCCAAAACCCTGCCGGGACTGATGGCATCATCCGGCCTCGACGCAGAACAACAGTCAGCGCTGTCGGCCTCCTGTGCCGCGGCGGTAAGCCGCATCAAGGCCTTTGCGGACTGGTTTGACGAAGTGGTCGTGCCGCGGGAGGATGGTGCATGGCGTCTCGGCTGGCAACTCTACGATGAAAAATACACGCTGCAGATGGACTATCCACTGGACTCCGAGAGCCTGCTGGCAGTGGCCGACGCCTGGTTGACGCTGAAAGGAAATGAGCTGGTCAGTGTCGGGCGCGAAATTCATGATGTCTACCTGGCGGCGGAAATTGAACAGGAAACGGTAAAGCAAGCCGCCGATAGCGATGACCAACAGGTGGTACGCGACATTTTCACCAAGCTGAGCAACGACCGCTCGACCACGGAAAGCCTCATTGCCGACAGTTACGCCATGGCGGATTCCATCGTCAGCTTCGTGCGTGAACAGAACCTGATGGACCTGCCGCCGGCTTCCAAGCTGCGCATCGAACCCACCCCTCCGCACCTGGCGGGTAACGCGGTGGCGCAAATCCAGACTGCTCCACCCTTCGAACCGCAGCTCGAATCAGTCTGGTTCTGGGACCTGGAATTGCTGGCCGGAGCGGAAGATTACCTCAAGGAGTACAACCGGCCAACGCTAGCCATGGTGTACATCCATGAAGGCGTTCCCGGACACTTTGTCCAGTTGGAATACTCCAACCGGTCCGAGCGGGTCATTCCGCGGGTGTTCTGGAATGGCCCCATGGTGGAAGGGTGGGCCAGCTACATCGCCACGCAACTGGTGGAGGTCGGTTTTACCGTGTACCCCGACCAGCCCTGGGGCCACCAGTTGCAGCAGATGGTCGACGACAAGCTGGTCCTGCGTTCCGTCATCAACGCCATCATCGACATTCGCTTGCACCGCACCAACTGGCCCGAGGAGGAAGCGGTCAAGCTCATGATGAGCAAGGGCTTCCAGGAGGAAGGAGAGGCGCGTGGCAAGTTGCTGCGCGCCAAGCTGGGGTCGGTCCAGCTGACCTCCTATTTCGCCGGTCAGCTGGCCATCGAGAACCTGCTGGACGATTACCGCAAGCTGCGCGGCGACGAATTCAGCTGGAAAGAATTCAATGAACGGCTGGTGGGCGCCGGTTCACCCCCATTCTTTGCCATCCGTGAATACATGCTCGGCAAGTGATACCGGCGGTGCATTTCCAGGCGCGCACTCTTTCGTACGACTGTAACAGGCCACTAAAGATACTTGGCGTAGCTGCTGACGTATTTCATCGCGTTGTCCGGTGAAATAACCACCGCCCGGCCGCTTTTGCCAGCGCCGGTTTGTAATGCGGCATAAAGCAATGCCCCGGTGGTGGGCCCTACCATGATGCCCTCGGTCCGGGCCAGCCGGATGCCGGTCTCGAAAGCGTCCTGGTCCTCGACCGCGATGATCTCGTCGAGCACCGAACGATCCAGGATCGTCGGCTCGTGTTCTTTCGGCAAATCGCTTATTTTCTTGATGCCGGACAACTGGTGCTGGCGCCTGGCCGGCTCCACCCCGATGATGCGCACGTCTGGTTTGCGTTCTTTCAGATAGCGGCCCACGCCGCTGATCGTCCCGCAGGTGCCGAAGGCGGCGAAAAAATAATCGATGTCACCGCCGGTCTGGTTCCAGATTTCAGGCCCGGTGGTGCGGTAGTGCGCTTCGACACTCAGGTCATTCTCATACTGGTTCGGGCTGACGTATTTGCCTGCAAAGGCCGCGCTCTCAATCATGCTCTTGACCACGCCCCTGGCGCCCTCGGTGGGGAACAGCGGACACAATTCGTCTTCCACCTCGTGTAACTGCGCGCCGAGAAACCTGAGCAGGACTTTCTTCTCCTCCGGCGTTCCTTCGGGCACCGCGATTTCGATCGGAATGCCCTTGGCATTGGCCAGGGCCGCAAGGGCGATGCCGGTGTTGCCGGCCGACGGTTCGACCAAAACCTGGTGATCAGCCCGCGGCGTGCCCAGCAAGAGGTACAGCGCAGAACGATCCTTGATGGAGCCGAAGGGGTTGAAGCCTTCCAGCTTAAGCAGCAGTTCCATGTCCGCGTTGGCATTGAAACGGGGGCCGAGCCGGACCATGGGTGTCGGGTTGTCGGGGTTGGGGATCAGGTCCGCGATGCTGTCGTAAACGCGCTGATTCCGCTGGCTGCCTTGACCTCCAGTCACAAGCGCGGGTTCAGCGGGAAATGTTTGACGGCGTTCATGGCGCCGAGAGTATGCCAAGGGTCCATACCTGTCAATTGCACCGCGGACACTTCCACGCCTGTTCCCGGGTCAATCAGGCACATAAAAATCGCAGACACAGCGACAGGAAACCGATATCCTGCGCCACTGTATGAAGGGATGGCGAGGTGGAGTCCGGACATGAACAAATGGCCAATCAAAACCAACAGGGCTTTGCACGGCGTACGCTATGAAATCCGCGGTGAACTGGCCGCGCGTGCCGCGCAACTCGAGCGCCAGGGTTACGAGATTATTTCCCTGAACATCGGCAACCCGGGTCTTTTTGGCTACCGTACGCCTGAGACCATGCGCCTGGCCATGATCGAGAACCTGCAATTGGCGGAAGCCTACTGCCACCAGAAGGGGATTTTCCCTGCCCGTGAGGCGGTGGTGATGCAACAGCAGAGCCGCGGAGTAATGGATGTCACGGCGGAAGATGTGTTGATTGGCAACGGCGTGAGCGAGTGCATTGAACTGGCCATGCGCGCATTGCTCAACAGCGGCGATGAAGTGCTGGTGCCCAGCCCGGATTACCCGCTGTGGACCGCCTCGGTGTCGCTCAACCATGGCACGCCGGTGTACTACCACTGCCGCCCTGGAAACCGCTACCACCCGGACCCGGAAGAAATCGCGGCGCTGGTTACGCCGCGCACCCGTGCCATCGTGATCATCAATCCCAACAATCCGACGGGCGCCGTATACCCCCGGGCCGAACTTGAAGCCATCGCCCGCCTGGCTGAGAAACACGGCCTGGTGGTTTTCAGTGACGAAATTTACGACCAGATACTCTACGGGGATGCGGTGCACGTGCCCATGGCCAGCCTCGTGCGCGATACCTTGTGCGTAACTTTCAACGGGCTGTCAAAAGTCTATCGCGCCTGCGGTTACCGGGTGGGGTGGATGATTTTCAGCGGTCAGCGGCAACACGCCGGCGAGTACCTGCACGCCGTGGAGCTGCTGTCCTCCCTGCGCCTGTGCGCCGCCGTGCCGGGCCAGTGGGCCGTGCAGACGGCGCTGGGCGGGTTCCAGAGCATCTGGCAGCTGACCACTCCCGGTGGGCGGCTGTACGAAACACGGCAAGCCGTGATCGACGGCGTGGCCCGCAGCCGCTTCCTGTCCCTGAGCATCCCCAGGGGGGCCATGTATGCCTTCCTGCGAGTCGACAGCGAACTTTTACCGGGCTTCGATGACCGCAAATTCGCCATGGAATTGCTGGAAACGAAACACCTGCTGATTGCGCCCGGTTCGAGTTTCAACGTGCCCTACCAGGATCATTTCCGCATCACCACCCTACCGCAAGCCCAACAGATGGAAGTGGTGTTCCAGCGCCTGGAAGAGGCCTTCGAAGACATGTCGCTCGCACGCCACTCATCACTCGGGTAGTGGCGGCAGGTCGTCAACCTGCGCGTTGCTGATCCGGCTGTTTTCAGGCGCCAGTTGCAGGGCCCGGTCCAGGCTGGACTGGGCGGCAGCGCGATCGCCTTCCCCGGCCAGCAAGCGCGCCAGTTCATAATGAAAACGGTACTCCTGGTCCTTCAGTGCAATGGCTTTTTGCAACATCTCCCGCGATTCGACGTAACGGCCCTGCTGGTATGCCTGGGATGAAAGGTAATACAGGTAATAGGGGTTCTTGCGGCGGTGCCGTTCCACCTTGGAGCGCATTTTTCGCGCGGCTTCCAGATTGCCTTCCTTCTCGTAAATCATGTAGAGGTTGTTGGCCGCGATGGAACTGCCCGGGTCGATGTCCAGCGCGACGAGATAGCTCTCCCGTGCATCCTGGAGCTGGTCGTTGCGGTTGTACACGACCGCCAGGTTCGACCACAGGTAGGGCAGGTTGGGCTTGGTCTCGATGGCCTTGCGGAAATAGGCATGGGCCAGGGCCAGGTTAGTCTGGGTCAAGGCGTCCGCGCCGAGGTTGTTGTAGTACTGCGCCAGCGCATCGGCATCAGTGATGCGTTTGATTTTGCGACCAATCGACGAGTCCCGCCCGCTGATGTCGACCACCCATTGGTCGTCTTTGCCCTCGACGATCACGTTGATGTGCAATGTGACCAAAAGGGTGTTGTTGACGCTGTACCACTCCGGTGGAATCTCCACTTCCTGGTACCAGGCTGTGAGTCCGAGGTGCCGCGCCATGGCGACCAGCATGCTGGAAAAGGCCAGGCAATTTCCCCGGCGTACGGCAAAAGTATGTTGCGGGTCCAGGGTCAGTCCCGGATCGTAGTCAAATGCCAGCACGTCACGGTGGGTGATGGCCCAAACCAGGCTCCAGGCGCGCTGGTCTTTGGACTTTTTCATGCTCACATTCTGCTCGAGGAAGTCTTTCATCGGTGGGGAAACCGAATGAAAATCAACGTCTGCAACGAGGGGAACCACTTGATCGCGCAGGGGGGGAATGCGGGCGCGGAGTCCGTCCTGGCTGGCACAAGCACCGAGCAACACCGCCAGCACCAAAGTGCCGGCGGAGCGATTCAAGCGCATGGTATCAAGCCGCCTGTTGCCCATAAATGTAACGCAATTCACTTGCGCTGCTGTGCACATCATAACAAAGCAAGACGGCGATGGGTTAGAATTGCGCGGAGTGGCCGAGGCAGCTTGCCTGGGCTTTTCCCACCCCCAAAAACTTTCCGGTTGTAACGCGCAAAACGCCATTTAGTGGCGCATGCACAGCAGAACGGAGGATTGCACATGAAACCCTTGGTCAAGCCCGGCAATGCCAATTTTTCTTCCGGGCCCTGCAGCAAGCGGCCGGGCTACGATGTCAGCCGCTTGCAGCTGAACACACTGGGCAGGTCACACCGTTCCTCGCTGGGCAAATCCGTGCTGGGTCAGGTTTGCCAAAAGACGGCTGCGGCGCTGGAACTTCCACCCGGCTACCGCGTGGGCGTGGTCCCGGCCTCGGACACCGGCGCCTTCGAAATGGCCATGTGGTCCCTGCTGGGCGCCCGGCCGGTGGACGTGTTTTCCTGGGAATCGTTTGGCAAAGATTGGGCCAGCGATATCACGCAGCAATTGAAGCTCCCCTCGGTGCGCAGTTTCGCAGCGGAATACGGCAAGCTGCCGGATTTGTCCCAGGCCGATCCGCAACACGATATCGTATTCACCTGGAACGGAACGACTTCCGGTGTCAGGGTTCCGGACGGCAACTGGATTGCGGCTGATCGTGCGGGTCTGACTCTGTGTGATGCCACCTCGGCGGTGTTTGCCATGCCCTTGCCGTGGGACAAGCTCGATGTCGTGACCTGGAGCTGGCAGAAAGTGCTGGGTGGCGAAGGCGCGCATGGCATGCTGATTCTCAGCCCGCGAGCGGTCGAGCGCCTGGAGCATTACATGCCGCCGTGGCCTGTGCCGAAGATTTTTCGCCTGACCAGGGGGGGCAAGCTGATCGAGGGCATTTTCCAGGGAGAAACCATCAACACGCCCTCCATGTTGTGCGTGGCCGACTATCTCGACGCGCTGGCCTGGGTGGAGCGGATCGGCGGCGTGCGGGAAACCATGGCCCGCTCCCAGCGCAACCTGGGCGTGATCGAGGATTTCGTCGCTGGCCACGAATGGATCCACTTCCTGGCAGCGGAACCGGCGCAACGTTCCAACACCAGCGTGTGCCTGACGCTGGACCTCGGCGCCGAGCAGGTGAAAGCCATGATCAAATTGCTTGAAATCGAGGGGGTGGCGTTCGATATCGGATCCTATCGGGACGCCCCGGCAGGCTTGCGGATCTGGTGCGGTGCGACGGTTGAAGCCACGGACTTGCAAGCCTTGATGCCCTGGATCGAGTGGACGCGCCAGCAAGTGCTCACGGGGTAAAGCCGATGTTCAGGATTCGCACTTACAATACGATATCCGGCCTGGGCCTGGACCGGTTCACCCCTGGCAAATACCTGGTTGCGGCCGGTCTGGCGGAACCCCATGCCTACCTGCTGCGCAGCCAAAAACTGCACGGCGAAGCCATTCCCGACAGCCTGCTTGCGGTGGCCCGCGCCGGCGTGGGGGTCAACAACATCCCGGTGGAAGAGTACACGCGCCGCGGCATCGTGGTATTCAACACCCCGGGAGCCAATGCCAACGCGGTCAAGGAACTCGTCGCCGCCGCCCTGTTTCTCAGCTCACGCAACATCGTGGGCGGCATGAATTTCGTGCAGGAACTCAAGGACATCGGTGATCCGGCCGAAATGGCGCGGCGCATGGAGCAGGAAAAAAAGCGCTTTGCCGGGATCGAGATCGCGGGCAAGACCCTCGGCGTCATTGGCCTCGGCGCCATCGGTTCGATGGTGGCCAACATGGCCCTGGAGCTCGGAATGAAGGTGGCCGGCTATGACCCCTCCATCTCAGTCGAATCGGCCTGGCGCCTGTCGCACCGGGTGCAAAAAATGGACAGCCTGGAAGCCCTGCTGGCGGTGTCGGATTTCGTCACGCTGCACGTTCCGGTGCTGGAGCAAACCCATCACTTACTCAACCAGGCCACGCTCGGGCGGATGAAACGAGGCGCGCGGCTGTTGAACTTCGCCCGGGAAGAGATCGTCGACGAGGACGCGGTGCTTGCCGCCCTGGAGCAGAAACGCTTGAGCGCCTACGTGACGGATTTTCCAATTCCGCGGCTGCTGGGCCGGGAAAACGTCCTGTTGTTGCCCCACATCGGCGCCAGCACCTTGGAAGCCGAGGACAACTGCGCGGTCATGGCGGTCGAGCAGCTGATGGATTTCCTGGTCAATGGCAACATCCGCAATTCGGTGAATTTTCCGACTACCCAGATGGCCCGCAATGGCGGGTTCCGCATCACGTTCAGCAACGACAACGTGCCTCGCGTGCTGGGCTCCGTGCTCTCGGTGCTGGCCGACCATGACATCAATGTTAGCGACATGGTAAACCTGAGCCGGGGAGACATCGCCTACAACATCATCGACGTGGAGAACGAACCCGGCCAGAAGATTCTCGACGCCATTGCTCGCGCGGATGGGGTGATCCGGGTACGACTTATCCCGCCCGCAGAGAAGTAATTAGTCCAGGTGATGGCTGTGGCGGAAATCCTCCGGCCCATGACCTTTCATGAAGGCCCGGTACAGCGTTGGAATAATGAACAGCGTAAGGACCGTGGCGAAGGCCAGGCCGGCGACGATGCTGGAAGCCACCGGGCCCCACAACAGCGACTTTCCGCCCAGTCCGAAGGCCAGTGAAAACAAGCCGGCGATGGTGGTGCCGGTGGTCATCAGGATGGGAATCACCCGCCTCCGCGCGGCGTAAATCGTGGCGTGAAGGGGTCTCATGCCGGCAGCGATGCGGGCGTTGCCCGCATCGATCAGCACGATGGCGCTGTTCACCGTGATGCCGGTCAGCGCAATGATACCGTAGAGGGTATACAGGCTGAGCGGGTTACCGGTGAGAAGCAGTCCCAACACCACGCCGATGAAAGCCATCGGCACGGTCGCCAGGATCAGCAAGGGCTGAAAGTAGCTGCGAAACTGCGTGGCCAGGATCAGGTAGATAAGGCCAAGGCCCAGCAGGAACAAACCCAACATGGCGTCCAGGCTTTCCTGGATGTCATCCAGCGCGCCTGAAAACATCAGGTCGGTGTCCGGGTACTGCGTTTTGATTTCCTCCCAGCCTTGCCCGATGAGCTTATTGGCCTGAACCGCGTCCATGATTTCGGCATCGAGGTCGGCTTCGACCGTGATGGCGCGGCGCAGGTTGAAGTGGCGGATCATGCCGCGGCTTTTGCCGGTCCGGGTTTTCAGCAGCGCGGAAAACGTCGTGGTGCCGCCGTCGGGCAGGGCGATCGGGTCATTCAGCACAGCCGAAATGTCCTGGTGTTCGCGCCGGATACCGCGCACCCGCAGTTCAATTTTCTCGCCCTGGTCACGCATGAACGCCACCACTTCGCCGTCCATGTGCAAACGCAACAGCCGCGCCACCTGCCCGGGGATCAGACCGGCGCGCCGTATGGCTTTATAGTCGAGTTCCAGCACCAGTTCCGAGCGGCCCGGAACATCATTGTCTTCAACGTTGCGGGTGCCGGGGATGGCGCCGGTTATCCGCAGCACCGCGTCGGTTGCCGCGCGCAGTTCGCTGAAATCATTCGACCGCACTTTCACGTTGATATCCCGGTTGGTCGGTGGACCGCCGCTGATTTCCAGGAACGATACTTCGAAATCACCCGCAATGGCCTGCAAAGGTCCGCGCAGTACCTCGATGATTTCAGTGACACTGCGGCCGCCCGCTGCCTGCGCATTCAATGAGACCTGGATCTGTCCGTACTGCTCACCGTACAGGGGCTCCACATCGGTAAACTTGATGCCTGCGTTGGTGGTGATGGCGCGGACTTCTGCAGGTTCGAGGTACTCCCTCACGCGCTGTTCCGCGAGCATCGATTGACGCAGGGTTTCTTCCAGCGGGGCATCGGCTGGCATGTCGACATTGACGTAAAACAGCCGGATGGGGTCGTTGGTAAAGAAATCCATGCGGATCAGGCCGGCGCCCACTGCCGCGACCGCAAGCAGGAAGGTCAGTATGCCTGCCGCAAGGAAGCGGACCGGGCGGCGCATGACAAAACACAGCATCCGTGTGTACCGGATGCGCAGGCCGTGGGTCCAGCGCCTGCGCCATTTATCCGTCGCAGCCTCTGCGTCCAAGGGCTGGTGGAAGGCGATCACATGCGCTGGCAGAATCCAGAATGCCTCGAGCAGGCTGATGGACAGCCCGACCGTAACCACGAACGGGATGACGAACATGAACTTGCCGACGATCCCGGGCAACAACATGAGCGGCAGGAAGGCTGCTATGGTGGTGGCCACCGCGGAAGCCACGGGTTTGCCCACCTCGCGCAGCGAATCAACCGCGGCTTCCAGACGTCCGGCACCACGCTGCATGCGGTAGTACATGGCTTCCACCACCACCACCGCATCGTCAACCAACATGCCCAGCACGATGACGATGCCCAGCAAAACGGACACGTTCAGTGTGTTTCCGCTCAGGTCCAGAAACCAGAAAGTACCGGTTATAGCGAAAACGATGCCCAGGGTGACCATGGCGGCGATGCGCAAACCCAGGAACAGCCAGCACACCCCCAGCACCAGCAGCATGCCCAGCACCGCGTTGCTCTGCATGATGGAAATGGCCTGGCGGGTCTGTATGGTCTGGTCATCGGCCAGCACCAGTTCGATACCGGATCCTGCCAGCTGCTGGTTTTTCTCTCCGATGTACTCGCCGATTCTTTCTACCAATTGCAAAGTATTGGTGTAACTCACTTTACTTATCGACAGGCCCACGGCGGGCTGGCCGCGGAACGACACCAGCTGAGTGGCTTCCTCCCTGCCGCGCTTGATTTCCGCCACCTGGTCCAGCGCGATCAGGGTGCTGGGTGAACGCAGCGGTGCGACCTGGAAACTGGCCAGTTTATCCGGGTCCGACGTGGTGCCCGTGACCCGCACCAGCCAGTCATGACCGGAAACGCCGGATTTTCCGGCGAAGGTGTCTTTGAAAGACTGGCCGAGGCTGTCGGCAATGTCGCTGGCGAGGAGACCCCGCGCCGCCAGTTCCCAGGGCAGTAATTCCACATGCATTTCCGGATCGCGCAAGCCGATCGACAGCACCTTGTCAACACCGTCGATCCGTTCAAGGTCTTCCTTGACGAACCGGGCCTGGCGGCGCAGCTGCTCATCGTCAGCCTGGCCCTGCACTACGACCAGGGCCGAGGGGAATCCATTGGACGTGGTGATTTCCAGGATGCGCGGGTCTTCTGCTTCTTCGGGCAACTCATCGTTGGCTTTGTTTTGCAGCTCGCGGCGCAAATCGTTGACGCGTTTATCGAAGGTCCGCTCCGCCAGGTCGCGAAAACGCACCAGGATGTTGGAGGAGTTTTCCCGCGAGGTGCTGATGACCCAGCGGATATCCTGCACCGAGCGGATCGAATCTTCCAGCGGCCCGGTGACCAGTTCCTCCACGTCCTCCGCCGAAGCGCCGGGAAGGATGGTATGGATATTGACCCAGTTGAAATTGATTTCGGGGTCCTGCTCGCGCGGCATGCTGTTGTACGACATTGAGCCCATGGCGACGACCACCAGGAACAGGACGTTGACCAGGGGGTGATTGGTGAGGAGGCTTTTCAGCATGGCCGGCGATTGGGCGCTTATGGCGTGGCGGCAGGCATTATTTCGATGCGGTCACCATGCTGCAGGCGCTCTGCGCCCTGCACGATGATTTCGGTATCAGCCGGCAGGTCGACGGACACGGGGCGTCCTTCCTGTGCGTTGGGTAATTCTTCGAATGCGGCCGTGCCGGAGCGATTGAGAAACATCCCCAGCTTGCCTTCGCGCCGCACCACAAGATTAACCGGCAGCATGCCCTTTTCGGCGCGCCAGACGATCTCTCCGCTGCGTCCTACCGCGGGTGCTTCCGCCGTGAATTCGAAGCGGGCGTGCCGGCTGCGCTGCTCGGGATTGACCACCGGGGAGAGCCGTAGCAGTTTTACCGGCCAGGACTCACCGCGCGAAACAAAGCGCGTCGAGGTGGCCTGTTGCAGGGATTGCGCCAGCTCGTCCGGGATCCTGGCGTCCAGTTCAAACCGGTCGGTTTGTACCAGGCTGAGCAGTGGACTGCCATGGGTGACGTAAGCCCCCACCTGGGCCCAGCGCTGGTCCACGGCTCCATCGAACGGAGCGACGATGTGGCATTTTTCGAGGTTGTGCCGGGCCAGGGCGACGTTTGATTCCTGGACCTGGATTTGCGCGGCCGCCGTCATGAGCTCGGTTTCCCGGGCCAGCAGGTCATCTGCCGACGCGTATTGTTTCTCCGACAATTCCCGGGCGCGCTTGAGGCGGGCATCCGCCTGCATTTTCTGCGCCTTGCCGGCTTCCAGGTTGGCCTCAGCTTGTGCCAGGGCCAGTTGGTAATCGCTCGTGTCGAGTTCCAGCAAGCGTTGACCATGGTGGACTTCATGGCCCACATCGACCAACACCTCGCTGACGACCGCAGTCACTTCGGACGAAAGGGTGGAAGAGTTGAGCGAACGCACTTCCGCCTGGGCCGAACTCTCCACCTCGACCAGGACAGTCGAAAGCGCTTGCACCTGGACGGGGACCGCCTGTTGGGCCTGGACAGTAGCTGCCAGGAACACGCCCGCGAACAGGGCAAAGTTTACTTTTTTTATTTGCATGCGCATCGCTCAGGTTGCGGCCAGTGGAGTTGCCGCGCCGCCGTCGTTGTTGCTCAGTCCAGGTTGATCACGATGGCCAGATCTTCCTTGCCCACGCTCACGCTGGCTGACTCGAAGGAAGGCCAGCCGAACCAGGCCGAGGCATCGTTCGAGAAGCCGTAGCTTTCGGCCCCGAAGCCCAGGAAACCGCTATCCAGGGCTTTATTGTCGTTTTCATCGTGCACCACCACCACCGCGTAGGTACCCTCCAGCAGGCCGCTGAATTGGAACGAAAGTTCATCTTTGCCGTTGACCGGCATGGATTGTTGAATCTGGGGGTTCTGCATGAAACTCTCAGCCGAATTGAACACGGAGACTTCGAGGGAACCACTGGCTGGTTCGAGTCCCTGGACGTTTACCGTGAGGCGCGCCAATTGCGCCTGCGCTGCCAGGGGGATAAAAAACAGGGCTGTTGCCAGGGCGAAATGACGGCGATTCATAGTATCAAGCTCTCTGTTGTGAAGGCATCGTAACGGGGCGTGGGTCAAGTCTGAACCATATGGGGATGGCGCACGCCCTATTCAAAGCCCTTTGCCGCGCTCAGGCGGAGTGGCCGGACTTTTGCAGTGCGGCCGGCAGGAGTGCCTCGATGCGCTCCCTGACATCCTGCCGATCGACCAGGTCGTTGACGTAATCCAGCTGGTCGGATTCCAGCACCAGCACTTCGCTCAGCGCGTAGTTCCCGATCCACTCCTCGTACAAGCGATCCAGGCGCTTGAGGTAATCCAGCGGAATGTCCTGCTCCATCGCGCGGCCGCGCAGACGGATGCGCCGGCGCAGGGTGCGCATGGAACAGCGCAGGTAGATCATCAGGTCGGGAGGCTGAATCGCAGCCAGGATGGTTTGATAAAACGCCCAGTAGGTTTGCCAGTCCCTGTCGTCGATGTGTCCCATGCGGTGAAGAGCAGTGGCAAAAATCTCGGCGTCTTCGAAAATGGTCCGGTCCTGCACCACCACACCTGACATGCGGTCGGCTACCTGGTGTATACGAAACTTGCTGCTGAGGAAGAATACCTGGGACTGGAACGCCCAGCGCTTCATGTCCTTGTAGAAATCAGGCAAGTAGGGATTGGCGTCATTGGGCTCATAAAACGGCTTCACATCCCAGGTGTGGGTGAGGAATTCGAGCAAGGCCGACTTTCCGGATCCGATGGTACCCGCGATGGCGATGAATTTGCGTGATGTCATGGCCGTGCATCCTACACGTTTCGCACCTCGGGCAGAAACGCGCTGCGCGTAAGTTCGATCAGAGCTGCCTTACCCTTGCCCGCTGTTTACTTGGGCGATGAATAGCTGCGATCATGGGCCGCATGGGAGTCCGGACGTATCGGGGTAATCAGGTGAAAATGATGGCACAAAGCTTCGGGAGTTTTCGGCTGCGGCGCATCGGGATGGGCATCAGCGGGCTGATTCTGAGCCTGGCCCTGCTGGGTGGCAGCACCCTGGCCTGGGCCCACGATGAGGATGGCCGGGCGAAACCCGCGGCCAGAGTGCTGGGAACCATCCATTTCCCCACCGGCGCTGCTTCGGCCGAAGCCCAGGAAGCATTCATTCGCGGCATGCTGCTGTTGCATCTGTTCGAGTATGACTTTGCCCGTGCTGAGTTCCTCCAGGCGCAGGAAATTGAAAGCGGTTTCGCCATGGCCTACTGGGGTGAAGCGATGAGCTACAACCACCCCGTCTGGGATGAGCAGGATCAGGCCGCCGGGCGCGCGGCGCTGGCGAAACTCGGCGCCAGCCCCCAAGAACGGCAGGTAGCGGCTTCGCAGCCGGTGGAGAAGGCATTTCTGCAGGCCATTGACGAACTCTATGGCTCCGGCACCAAGGCGGAACGGGATCGCGCCTACACGCGCGCCATGGAACAGATGGCGGCGGAGTTTCCTGCAGACCACGAAGTCCGTTTGTTCCATGCGCTTTCCCTGCTGGGCCTGCAAGCGGGTGTGCGGGACATACCGCTGTACATGCAGGCCACGGCGATCGCGCAGTCTGTATTCAGCGAGAACCCGCAACACCCCGGCGCCGCGCATTACCTGATACACGGTGTGGATGATCCCGAGCATGCCGTGCTGGGGCTGGAAGCGGCCCGGGCACTGGCCATCATGGCCCCGGACGCGGGCCACTCCCTGCACATGACCTCGCATATTTTTACCGCCCTGGGGATGTGGGATGATGTGGTCAGGGCAAACCGGCAGGCCATCAAGGTGGCCAACGCCATGCGTGAGCTGCAGGATGAACCGGCCCGTCATTGGGGCCATTACAACTTCTGGCTCTTGTATGGCTACCTGCAGCAGGGCCGGGTCGATAAAGCGCGGGACCTGCTCACCAAGGCAAACCAGCAGCTGCAGGAAAACGGCAAATCACCGGAGGATCCGATGATCCTGGATCCAGACCGGTCAGAGCTTGGCTCGGTGGTGCAGATGTGGGCCCGTTTCCTGATTGAAACACGGCAATGGGACAGTGAAATTGCCAGTTGGAAATTCAACATGGGCGATGCGTATGACCCCAATCTGAACTTCAGCTTCGTGCAGGCCATGCGCGCGGTTCACGACAGCAGCCCGTCCCTGGTGGCCCAGTACCTGCAGCAGTTCCGGCAAATCAAGGACGAGCTGTCGCGGCTGGTCCGCGCCCAGGATGAAATTGCGCCGACCGATTTGCTTTACCTCGATCGCCTGGCGGTGCTGGAGCAGGAAATCGTTGCAGGTATTGAAATCGCCCGCGGGGAATACCAGGCTGCCGCCGGCATCGCCAGCGAGGCCAGCCGCCTGGAAGGCGGCATGCCCTACGCGTTTGGCCCGCCATTCGTGGATTTGCCTTCGGCCGAGTTGTGGGGTGAATCTCTGCTGACGGCGCGGAAGTATGTCGATGCCGCGGCAGCTTTCGAGGAGCAGCTCAAGCGGACCCGGCTGCGCTCCCGCTCATTGCTGGGGCTGGCCCGCGCGCAGCACCGCGCAGGGCATGAAGCCGAGGCCAGCTACAGCCTGGAGAAACTGGCCGAGATCTGGCGCCGGGCCGACCCACCGGTCGAGGCGGAACGGGATGAACTGGCGCGGGAAGTAGCGCAAGCGATATCAGCTTCGACGGCAGAGGCAGTTGAAGCCGCGCCAGAAGTGAGCCAGGCAGCAAAGCAGGAAGAATGATCCGGTCTGCGCTCAGGTGCCGGTCAGGCGCGGAACACGGATTTCCTCCACCATCTGCTGGACTTCCAGCGGCGGTTCCTCCCCCAGCCGGCTGACCACGAAGGCCACGCCGAAATTCAGCAACATGCCGATCACGCCGATGCCTTCCGGCGATATGCCAAACAACCAGTTGGCCGGAATGTTCTCCCGCAGCGGCGCGAAAAACACCCCTTTGTAAACGACGATATAGCAAAAAGTGAACACCAGGCCCGTGAGCATTCCGGCAATGGCGCCCGCCTTGTTGATGCGCTTGCTGAAAATGCCCATCAGGATCGCTGGAAACAGCGATGCCGCCGCCAGGCCGAAGGCAAAAGCCACCACCTGGGCGACAAAGCCCGGTGGGTTGTAGCCCAGGTAGCCCGCCACCATGATGGCGAAAGCCGCGGCCACCCGGCTGGCGCGCAATTCGTCCTTTTCGGTAATGCCGGGCATGAGGATGCCCTTGAGCAAATCGTGTGAAATGGAAGAGGAAATCACCAGCAGGAGGCCCGCGGCGGTCGACAGGGCAGCAGCGATGCCACCGGCGGCGATCAGGGCGATCACCCAGTCGGGCAGCCGGGCGATTTCCGGGTTGGCCAGCACCATGATGTCCGCGTCGACTTTCAGCTCGTTGCCTTTCCAGCCGTAGCCTTCGGCCCTTGCGGCATACTCCGGGTTGGCGTCGTTGAAGTACTGGATGCGGCCATCGCCGTTACGGTCCTCGAAATGCAGCAGACCGGTTTCCTCCCAGGTGCGAAACCAGGCGGGCCGTTCGGCGTAAGCCAGGTTTCCTTCGGCAGAGCCGACTTTCCCCGGCTGCAGGGTGTTCACCAGGTTGAATCTCGCCATTGCACCCACTGCCGGGGCCGTGGTGTAGAGAATGGCAATGAACAGCAGGGCGTAGCCGGCCGACTTGCGTGCATCGGAAACCCGCGGCACGGTGAAGAAGCGCACGATCACGTGCGGTAAACCGGCCGTTCCAACCATCAGGGCCAGTGTGATCATGAACATGTCGATGGTGCTTTTATCGCCCTCGGTGTAGGCGCGAAAGCCCAGGTCGGTGACCAGGCCATCCAGCTTTTCCAGCAGGTAGGTGTGTTCGTGTGCCAGGGTGGAGCCGAGACCCAGTTGCGGCACCGGGTTGCCCGTGATCTGCATGGCGATGAACACTGCCGGGACGGTATAGGCGAAGATCAATACGCAGTATTGCGCCACCTGGGTATAGGTGATGCCCTTCATGCCGCCCAGCACTGCGTAGAAGAAAACGATGCCCATGCCGATCAGCACGCCGATCGTGACCGGGACTTCGAGGAAGCGGGAAAAAACGATGCCGACGCCGCGCATCTGTCCGGCGACGTAGGTGAAGGAGATGAAAATCAGGCACACGACGGCGACCGCGCGCGCGCCGTTGGAGTAATAACGGTCGCCGATGAATTCCGGCACGGTGAACTTGCCGTACTTGCGTAAATAGGGCGCCAGCAACAGCGCCAGCAAGACATAACCGCCGGTCCAGCCCATCAGGTAGACCGAGCCGCCATATCCCAGGAAAGAGATCAGCCCGGCCATGGATATGAAAGACGCTGCGGACATCCAGTCGGCTGCAGTGGCCATGCCATTGGCGATGGGGTGAACGTGCTTGCCGGCAACGTAGAAATCACCAGTGGTTTTTGCCTTGGAGACGATGGCAATGATGATATACGCCAGGAAGCTGAGGCCCACCACCAGATAGGTCAGGGTTTGCAGCGACATCAGGCGATGTCCTTTTCCGTGGTTTCCTGCTCTTCCACACCGAATGCCCGGTCCAGTGCATTCATGCGCCAGGCATAGAAAAAGATCAGCAGCAGGAAGACAAAAATTGAACCTTGCTGGGCGAACCAGAAGCCCAGTTTGAAGCCAAAGAATTCAATGCGATTGAGTGGCTCCACCAGCAGGATGCCGCAACCGTAGGACACGGCAAACCAGATCGCCAGGCACAGCCCCACCAGGCGCAGGTTGGCCCTCCAGTAGGCTTGTCGCGAGTCGGGCCCCTTGTTGTCGGGCATGGAATTTCCCCCTGGGTTGATTATTTTATGGCCCGGTCACCTTGGCCGCGGCAGGTCGACCGTGACGGCTCCATCCAGTGCCCGCAGCTCGGCCGCGTCACGCTGGTAGACATCCTGGTAGAACCTGGCCTTCCCCGACGCATCCAGCGCGGCGGTCAGATACAGTATCAAGACCGGTATCGGCTTGGCCAGCACCACGCGCCGGGTGCGGCCAGCATCCAGGACGGATTGCAGACTCGCGGGATTGAAAGCCGGTGTGTCTTCGAGCAACAGTTTGGCCAGGGCCAGGGCATCCTCCACCCGTATGCAGCCCGAGCTGAAAGTCCGCTCCGGGCGCATGAACAGCTCCCGCTGGGGCGTATCATGCATGAAGACGAAATGCGGGTTGGGGAAGATCAGTTTCACCCTGCCCAGGGCATTGTTCGGGCCAGGTTCCTGGCGCAGCGTGAACGGCATGGTTTTTCCAAACGCGGTCCAGTCTATGGTCGCCGGGTCCACGCGGCGGCCCGAGGAGTCAAACACGCTGAGGTTTTTTGTTTTGAGGTAAGCCGGGTCCCGCTTCAGGGCGGGCAGCGTGTCCTCGCGCAAGATGGTGGGGGGAACCGTCCAGGTTGGGTTGAATTCGACGTAAGTGATGTCGGCGCGGAACACCGGTGTCTTGCGGTAAGCCGTGCCTATGATGACGCGGCTGGTCCAGATGACTTTGCGCTGGCGTACAAAGGACACGCGGAAACCGGCGATATTCACGGCGATGAAGACCTCATCGGCTTCCTGCGCCACCCAACGCAGGCGCTCCAGCGACAAACGCAATTGATCGACCCGCGCACGGGCGGGGATGTTCATCGCAGCGATGGTTTTCTGTCCCGCCAGGCCGTCGCTGTCCAGGCCATAACGTTCCTGGAAGTTGCGCACGGCCAGTTCAAGCTCCGCATCGAATTGATCAGCGGCACTGCCGGCGGCTGGCGGTAGTTCGCCTTCGATCTGCAGCCTTTGGCGCAAGGGGATTACCCGGGAGTCGCGGTCACCCAGGCGCAAGGTCGGGCCCGCGGGAACTTCCGGCCAGCCGCCGCCCGCGGCCAGTTCGCGGTACCGGAGCAACTGCGCGCGCAGCCCGTCGTAGTACTCAGCGGCCGGCGCCAGCGAGTCGACAAAGGCTGGCAGGTTTTCCGCCTCGAGCGCCTGCCGCACTGCTTCGGCTGGCTCAGTGTCGCTGAATGCTTCGCGCTTGAAATTGATATTCGCGTCAAGGTCGTGCGCTTTGACCTTGCCATAACGGCGATGGTAGGCGTAGAGCAGGAGGCCATCAGTCAACAGGATGTCCAGGCTGGCCAATTCACCAGGGCCGGACGCAGCGCCCATTGACCCGTTCAGCTGTTCAATGAGTTGCAGGTGGTAGTCGTGTGGCTGCAGTCCGTGGCTGGCTGAATCGCGCATCAGGCTCAGCATCTGGCCGACTTTGTCCGCGCTGGTCCACAGCGGCCGGTAGGCATCTGCTGCGTAAATCTCGTGCAGCAGATCCTGCATGTAAACCCTTTCGCCCAGCGTTTCGAGCTCACGGGAATCCAGCAAGCGCTCGATGTGCACATGGACCTGGGATGCGCCCCCGTCCGGGCCATCGGCTGCCCACGGTGCGGCGCTCTGGGTGATCAGAACCAGGCCAAACAACAGTTTCCTGGGGAAAATCAACATCCGGCCAACGACTTATTTCGTTTGCCGCTGCAGCTCTTACCAGTAACGGGGGCGGCCGCTATCGATATGCACAAAATCCGAAGCGGCGTAGTAACCGACGCCGCCGAGTTGCAATTCCCGCGCCGTGTCACGGAGTTGCGCGGTGTCCATGCCGCGCAGGCGAACATCGATGGCCTTGCCGAGTACGTGCTGGCTGGCCTGGGCCACGCCGCTGGAAGTCTGTCGCAGCATTGCATTGGTCTGGCTGGAGCGGTAAGCGGAAATCACCTCGAAAACCCCGTCATTGCCGCTTTGTTGCTGAATCTGCCAGAGGATATCCAGCAATTGCGGGTCGATTTCAACCTGCGTGGCATCGCGCCAATCC
>DATDPS010000067.1:0-16969 GCA_035292625.1 Lysobacterales bacterium
CCCGGACACCGCCTGGCGCACATCGAGATCGAATCCGCGCAGCACAGCGTCTCCCCGATAGACCTGCTGCACCCGTGCACCCAGTCCATTGAATATGCCGGCGAACTCGCAAGCGATGTAACCCCCACCCACCACCACCACGCGCGCAGGTAGTTGCCGCAGCTCGAAGGCCTGGTCCGAGCTTATGACATGTTCGATGCCGGGAATTTCCGGCAGCCACGGATGCCCACCGGTGGCAATCAGAATGATGTTTGCCGTAACCACGCGATCACCCAGGCGGATGCCATGGGCATCGGCAAACCGGCCTTGTTGCGAAAATACACGAACGCCTGATTCATCCAGCAAACGCAGGTACACCTGGTTGAGGCGGTCGATTTCGCGGTCCTTGGCTGCGATCAAATCGGGCCAGCTGAACTGCGGTTGTGGTACCGTCCAGCCAAACCCTGCCGCATCCTCGAAGTCCTCGCTGAAATGTGCCGCGTAGGCCAACAGTTTTTTCGGTATGCAGCCGCGAATCACGCAGGTGCCCCCCACCCGGCTTTCTTCGCAAATGGCGACCCTGGCACCGTGCGCCGCGGCAATACGCGCTGCGCGCACGCCAGCCGATCCTGCGCCCAGCACAAACAGGTCGAAATCATAGCCGCTCATTTCTTTACTCCCTGCCGGGTCCAAGCGGAAAAATCATCCGGCAGAATGCCGGTAATTGTCCGCAACAGACCGGCAGTTGACTTAAAATCGCGCATCCGCGTGCACGGCAAGGCTGTGGAGTTTAAAAATGCACTGACTTGCATCATTTACCTCTGGTTTGCGAATAGACTTACCGGTGGCGAGTCCGTAGCATATCGCCAACCCTGACCTGGCTCTGCCCCCAATCAAATGCTTACGGTTTCACAACTCAGTTTCGAGCGCTTTTTTCAGCCGGTTTTCGTGCCGCTGGATTTCCGTCTCGACCCGGGCAGCTTGCTGCTGGTGACGGGTGTCAACGGCTGCGGCAAGACCACGCTGATCCGTTTGCTCGCCGGTATACTGACACCCACTAGCGGGAGTATCCAGTCGGCCGCTAACGGCCGCGCTTATGTCGGGCACATGCTGGCGATCAAGGATGATCTGACGGTGCTTGAGAATGCCTGTTTCATGCAGCAGTTTCTGGGCCCGGGTTCACGTTCGGTAAACGAGGTCATACGTATCGTTGGATTGCGCGCAGTGGCAGGACAACTGGCGCGGACTTTGTCCGCCGGACAACGCAAACGTTGCGCACTGGCCCGGCTGCTTTTTTCCGCTGCCAGCCTCTGGCTGCTCGATGAACCTTATTCCAATCTCGATGATGAGGGCATTCAACTGGTTGACACCTTGATGCAGGAGCACCTCGGCCAGGGTGGAGCCTGTGTGCTGGCCACGCATGGCCGGCACCGGCCGCCTATGGAAAACAGCGCGGAGATTCGTTTGCAGGCGGGCTGCACCCAATCATGAAGATGAAGGCATGACCACCATTGCCGGCATGGCCGATGTTGCGCATTCGGCAAGCCTGTCGCGAGCGTTTTTCGCCTTGTTACGCCGCGATCTGCTGCTGGCCTTCCGGCGTCGCTCGGAATTGTTGTTTCCGGTGATTTTCGTGCTGGTGGTGGTCAGCCTGTTTCCCCTGGGCATCGGCCCAGGGCCTGCACTCCTGGCCCGGATCGCACCCGGCGTGGTGTGGATAGCAGCGTTACTTGCCACGGTAGTCGCGCTCGATAACCTGTTCCGCTCTGACTTTGAAGATGGCACGCTGGAGCAGTTCGTGATCAGCGGCCACCCGCTGGCTCTGATCGCCCTGGCGAAAACCCTGGCGCACTGGCTGGTAGCCGGCCTGCCCCTGGTTTTGATGTCGCCCTTATTGGCGTTGTGGATGAACCTGCCCACTCGGGCCGTCGGGGTGATGGCCGCCAGCCTCGCGCTGGCCACGCCCATACTCAGCTTCATCGGCGCCATTGGCGCTGGCCTGACCATCAGCCTGCGGCGTGGCGGTCAGTTGCTGTCCCTGCTGGTGTTTCCGCTTTACATACCGGTGCTGATCATCGCCACTGCAGCGATCATGGCTGCCGTGGACGGTTTGCCCCATGGCGCTTTTCTGGGATTGTTGCTCGCCGGCTTGCTAACATCGGTGACGCTGGCGCCGTTTGCCACGGCAGCCGCCCTTAAAATCAGCCTGTCATGATGTTGCATATAATTCGATGAGTACAAACCAAGCTAAAAAACCACGCAAGAACGCTCTCGTGCTGTTCATACACAAGCTGGGATCACCCCCCTGGTTCTATAATTTCACCGGCAAGTTGATTCCCTGGTTATGGCTGCTGTTTGGAGTGCTGGCCGCGTGGGGGCTGTACCTGGGCCTGGTGCGGGCCCCGGCCGATTACCTGCAGGGCGAGAGTTTTCGCATCATGTATATCCATGTGCCGGCTGCATGGATGTCGATGATGATCTATGGCCTGATGGCGGTAATGGGCTTCATTGCCCTCGTATGGCGCATACGCACCATGGAGATCCTGGCCATGAGCAGCGCGCCCATCGGCGCAGCCTTCACCCTGGCGGCATTGATTTCCGGTTCGCTTTGGGGCCGGCCGACCTGGGGTACCTACTGGGTGTGGGACGCGCGGCTGACCAGTGAACTGGTGCTGCTGTTCCTTTATTTCGGGGTCATGAGCCTTTATGCGGCCTTCGACGAACCGCGCAAGGCGGCCCGGGCGGCTGCCCTGTTGGCCCTGGTGGGTCTGATCAACCTGCCCATCATTCATTTCTCGGTGAATTGGTGGAATACACTGCACCAGCCCAGCAGCATCGGTGTCACGGGCAGTACTATTCACCCGAGCATGCTGTGGCCCCTGTTGATCATGGCAGTCGCCACCAAGTTCTACTATGCTGCCAACCTGTTGACCCGCGCCAGGCTCATGCTGCTCGAACAGGATTTTCGTAAGAGCTGGGCCCGGGACGCAATTAACGGAGTCGCGGCGCCAACAACGCACGGAGAACCGGACTGATGGACCACGCGCCTTTTATTTGGACGGCCTATGCTGCCAGCGGCCTGATCCTGCTGTGGACGGCGATTGCGCCCCTGCTGCGGCAAAAACGCGCACGGCGGGCCATCCATCTACTCGACCCTGGAAAACCCACCAATGACTCCCACTCGTAAACGCCGCCTGGTAGCGATTCTCCTGATTCTCGCCGGAGTCGGTGTGGCCGGCACGATCGCGTTTTTTTCCCTGCAGCAGAACCTGCTGTATTTCCAGAGCCCCAGCGAAGTCGCGCAACTGGCAATGCCAGCAGGCCGGCAATTCCGTCTCGGCGGCCTGGTTGAGAACGGAAGCCTGGTGCGCGATGCAAACGGGCTTGGCGTTCAGTTCGTGGTGACCGATGGTCTCAAGGCCGTCACCGTGAACTATGTTGGCATCCTTCCCGACCTGTTCCAGCAGGGCAAGGGTGTAATCGCCCGGGGGGCACTGGATGATGCCGGCACGTTCCAGGCCAGCGAAGTGCTGGCCAAGCATGATGAGAATTACATGCCACCGGAGGTGGCCGACGCCTTGCGGAAATCCGGACATCCGTCTGCCGCCGCTGCCAACACCGATGAGGGGTAAATTCCAATGACGGCAGAATTGGGGCAGATGCTTCTGCTGGGAGCCCTGCTGGTAGCGGCGTTGCTCGGCACCCTGCCTTTGCTCGGCGCCCACTTTGGCAACGCTCGCCTGATGGAGGTGGGACCACGGGCTGCGCTGGTCCAGTGTTGCCTGGTGGCCGGAGCGTTTGGGCTGCTGACCTGGGCCTTCACCGCCCAGGACTTTTCGGTCGAGTACGTCGCGCGCAACAGTAATTCCCTGCTGCCGATGGAATACCGCTTTTCAGCCGTATGGGGTGCTCACGAAGGCTCGCTGTTGTTATGGGAATTGATCCTTTCCCTGTGGACCGCCGCGGTGGCTTTGTTCAGCCGGCGGCTGCCGGATGACTTCCGCGCGCGCGTGCTGGGTGTGCTGGGTTTTGTCAGCGCCGGCTTCCTGCTCTTTATCCTCTATACCTCCAACCCATTTGCCCGGATTTTGCCCGCGGCTGCCGAAGGTATGGATCTGAATCCGCTGCTGCAGGACCCGGGCCTGATCATTCATCCGCCGATGCTGTACATGGGTTACGTGGGCTTTTCGGTGTCCTTTGCTTTTGCGGTCGCTGCTTTGCTGGGACGGCAGGTGACGCGGGAATGGGTCCGCTGGTCGAGGCCGTGGACCCATGTCGCCTGGGCATTTCTGACCATTGGCATTGCCCTGGGTAGCTGGTGGGCTTATTACGAACTGGGCTGGGGTGGTTGGTGGTTCTGGGATCCGGTGGAAAATGCATCCTTCATGCCCTGGCTGGTTGGCACGGCGCTGATCCATTCCCAGGCTGTGACTGAAAAGCGCGGCGCCTTCAGAAACTGGACGCTGATCCTGGCCATTACGGCTTTTTCACTCAGCCTGTTGGGCACCTTCCTGGTGCGCTCCGGGGTGCTGACCTCGGTGCATGCATTCGCCTCGGATCCAACCCGGGGAGTGTTTATCCTTACCTACCTCCTCATCGTCGTGGGAGGATCACTGCTGCTGTTCGCCTTGCGCGCACCTGGCATGACCCAGGGCGGACGGTTCTCCGGGCTGTCACGTGAAACGCTCCTGCTGCTGAACAACCTGCTGCTGACCGTCATGGCGGCGATGGTGCTGCTGGGAACATTGTATCCCCTGGTCCTCGATGCTCTGGATGCCGGCAAGATTTCAGTCGGACCGCCCTATTTCGGTACGCTCTTCGCCCTGTTACTGGTCCCGCTGGTGGTGCTGTTGCCGTTCGGTTTCCTGGCCAGGTGGAGGGAGGATCGCATGCAACGCATGTTGCAGGAGCTGCGGCTGCCCGCAGCAGTCGCTTGCATCGCGATCCTGGCGGCCTGGCTGCTTGTACCGGAAGCAGGTGCCCTGGGAATTGCATCTGTCGGCGGGGGGCTGTGGATCATCACGGCAACCATTCTTTTTTACCGTGGGCGCTTGCGCGCCGCCGCGCAGCGCTGGCCCTCCAGCAGCGAGACCGGCATGTGCCTGGCGCATTTGGGTGTAGGACTGTTCCTGATTGGCGCGGGTTTGACCAATGCCATCAGCTCCGAAAAACACTTGCGCATGGAAACGGGCGACCGTTTCGCCCTGGCGGGCTACGAATTCGTTTTCCAGGGTACGCGGAGTATTCAGGGGCCGAACTACATTGCCGATGAAGGCGAGTTTTGGGTTTTTGAGGGAGATGAGCGGGTCGCCACCATGTTTTCGCAGAAGCGCCAGTACCTGCGGGGTGGCCAGGTCATGACAGAGGCCGCCATCGACGCAGGTCTTACCCGCGATCTGTACGTATCCCTGGGTGAATCACTGGATGAGAGCCGCAGTGCCTGGGCCGTGCGGATTTACCACAAACCTTTCATTCGTTTTATCTGGATCGGCGCCCTGTTCATGATGGCTGGCGGTTTCCTGGCAGCCTGGGATCGGCGCTATCGGCGACCTTTACCGGTAACCCAGGATAGAAACACGGCCGGCGTTGGCCTGGCACGGGAACAAGCGGCGTGATTACCCGGCTTATACCCTTGCTGGTGTTGCTGTTGCTGGGTGTATTGCTGGCCGTTGGCCTGAGCATCTCGGAGTACAAATCGGACCTGCCATCTCCCCTGATTGGCAAGCCAATCCCGCAGTTCAGTTTGCCGCTGCTGGGGCAGAATGATGCGATCGTCACGCAGGCCGACCTGATGGGCGAACCATTCCTCCTGAACGTCTGGGCCAGCTGGTGTGTTACCTGTCGTGTCGAGCACCCGGTCATCAAAGCCCTGGCCGAGTCAGGCGCGGTGCGAGTCATCGGCCTGAATTATCGCGATGACGAAGCAGACGCCCAGGCCTGGTTGAATCACTACGGCAATCCATACCTGATGAACCTCGCTGATCCAAGCGGCAGAACTGCAATCGACTTCGGCGTCTACGCGGCACCCGAATCGTTCCTCGTGGATGCCAGCGGCAAGATTGTCTACAAGCAGATAGGGGCCCTGACCCCGGAAGCAGTTGAGAAGGAAATTCTCTCCCGGCTGCCGACGGGCGGTGTGCAGTGAAGGGTTGCTGGAATGTCATCTTTTTGACCCTGCTGATTGCCGGCACCGGCATGGCGCAAGAGCCCCTGGTTTTTGATGACGCCGGGCTGGAAGCGCGCTATCTCATACTTACCAAGGAGTTTCGCTGCCTGGTGTGCCAGAACCAGAACCTCGCCGACTCGGACGCTCCCCTGGCGCATGATTTGCGCGAGGAAATCTACGAAATGTTGCAGGCGGGCAAAACCGACGATCAAATCAGGGCCTTCCTGGTCGATCGTTACGGTGATTTCGTTTTGTACCGCCCGCCTGTGAAGCCCAACACCGTGGCCCTGTGGTTGTTCCCAGCCCTGTTGCTCGGCGTGGGGGCCATCATCGTCCTCTTTGCCGTGCGCCGGCAAAAACGCCAGCCCGTTGACGAGGAAACGGAGCACGAAGAGTGACGTTCTGGGCAATTTCACTGCTGGTTCTGCTGGCTGCGGGTGCGTTGGTCCTGTGGCCATTGATCAGCAAGGACTCTGGCTGGAAAATTCCTGCTCTGACCGGAATCCTGCTTCTGCCCCTGGCCAGCTATTGGCTGTACCTGGGCGTGGGCACGCCCGAGGCGCTGGACCAGCCGCCCCAACAGGCTGCCCATCCGGTAAGCGCCGGCGCATCCACGGCCAACGACATGGGGGCTCTGACTGAACGCCTGCGCCAACGCCTGGAAGAAAATCCGGAAAATGTGCAGGGCTGGATTCTGTTGGGACGCAGTTACAAATCCCTGCAAAACTACCCCCTGGCGCTCGAGGCGCTGGAAACCGCCGACCGCCTGGCCCCCGGTCAGCCATTGGTGCAGGTCGAACTGGTTGAAGCCCGCCTGTTTGTTTCCGGCGATCCCCGTATCACGCCGGAAATGACGGCAGCGCTCGAGCAGGCCGTGGCCACGGAGCCCACTTTGCAGAAAGGCCTGTGGCTGCTCGGCATCGCGGCAGTCCAGCAAAGTGATGACGCCCGCGCCCTGGAGTGGTGGGAACAACTCCGTGCCCAGATTGAACCCGGCAGCCAGATTGAACAATCCGTGCTGGAGCAAATGAACCAGGCCAGGGTACGCTTGGGGCAGGAACCGCAACCGGCCGCAATACCACCTCAAGCGGCAGCGCCAGTCTCAGCGGCTGCACCAACTCCAAAGCAGGCCCCGCAGCAGGCCCCGGGACAGCCGGGCATCGATATTCACGTCGAGCTCGGCGCCAACGCTGCGCGGGAAACCATTCCAGCGAATGCGGTGCTGTTCGTCATCATACGGCCGGAAGGTGCAGGCGGCGGTCCTCCGCTGGGCGCGCGCCGGATAAATCAACCGCAGTTTCCGCTCAGCGTCACTTTGACCGATGGCGACAGCATGATGTCCCAACGGCCCATTTCGTCCAGCCCCGGCTTGCAGGTTCAGGCCAGGCTCTCTTTGAGTGGCCAACCAACACCTTCGGCGGGTGATTGGCAAAGTTCCCCTGCCAAAGCTTCCATTGGCGGCGGGGAAATCACCACATTGGTAGTGGACCAGCAAGTACAATGACCGTGGCCGTGCTTATCAGCATCTGCCATTGCAGCCAGCTATATGCTTATAGCCAAAAAATCCCCGGTTCATGAGGAAAGCAGCCGACGCCCACGATATCATGTTGGCTTGAGAATCACTGCCGGACCCGCACGATGACCAGTGCAACCCAATTCCTGAATATCAGGAAACCCTTTCGATTTCGCCGCGGCGGCAGCGTTCCGGAACTTACCCTGGCCTATGAGACCTGGGGCAAGCTCAATCTTCAGCATTCAAACGCGGTCATGGTCCTGACCGGAATCTCGCCAAGTGCCCACGCTGCCTCGAACCCGCTCGACCCCGGTGAAGGATGGTGGGAGCCGGTGATTGGGCCGGGTAAGCCCATTGATACCGACCGTAATTTCGTTATCTGCATCAATTCAATCGGTAGCTGCAAAGGATCAACCGGACCGGCAAGCACCAACCCGGCCACTGGCCGTCCCTATCGTCTCGCCTTTCCTGAATTGACCATCTGGGACATTGCTGCCGCTGCGCAACGGGTGTTGGAGCATTTGGGTATTGAGCAATTGCGCGTGATGGTCGGCCCTTCGATGGGCGGCATGAGTGGCCTGGCCTGGCTGTACCAGAATCCGCGCCGGGCCCGCCATTTTCTGGGCGTGTCTTCATCCGCTACTTCCGAACCATTCAGTATTGCCATTCGATCTCTGCAGCGGGAAGCGATCGTAAGTGACCCTGACTGGCAGGATGGAAATTACACGGCCGATCGCTGGCCTCGCATCGGCATGCTGCTTGCGCGTAAATTGGGCATGATCACGTATCGCTCAGCCCGCGAATGGAATCGACGCTTCGGTCGCAAACTGCAGGATAAGTTTGCACCACAAGTTTACGGCATGAATTACAGAGTCGAGTCGTACCTGGAAAATGCAGCACGTAAATTCATCGTCCAATACGACCCTTGTTGTTACATTTACCTCTCCCGTGCCATGGATTGGTTTAACGTGGCTGATGGGCATGACAGTCTTGCATCGTCCCTGGCCCATATTGAACTCGACTCGGCCTGCATCATCGGCGTCGACTCGGACATTTTGTTCCCACTGCATCAGCAACGGGACCTGGCTGAGGCACTGGCCGCCAACGGCCGCGCAGCCAAGCTGGTCACACTGCCCTCCGAGCAGGGCCACGATTCCTTTCTGGTGGATTACGAGCGGTTCATCCCGGCCATTGCGGATTATTTCCGGCAGGTGCTGGAGAGCGAATGAGCCGCCTGGCCATCGCTGCGCTCAACTGCCCTGCGGATTGGGCAAAATGCTGGTCAGGCCGGGAACAGGTGGCTATAATTTGCGCCTCCCGATCAACTCACCACCCTCGCCGGTGTGGCGGAACTGGTAGACGCGCTGGACTCAAAATCCAGTTTTGGCAACAAAGTGTCGGTTCGAGTCCGACCACCGGCACCAATTGATTTCTCGCTGTTACAATCGGGAATCATGCGCCCATACCCGAAAATAACCCTCCTCATCAGCCTTTTCCTGCTGCCCGGCCTGCCAAGTGGGGCGACGGCCTGGGGTCCTGAAGGCCACGCAGCCATTGGCATCATGGCAATTGAACTCACTGACGAATTGGCCCGAGACAGGCTGAAGAAAGTTCTGGGCTCGATCGAAGATGCCCGCATCGATGAGTTGTGCAACTGGCCGGATGCAATTCGCGATCAGCACGAGTGGGACTGGGCTGCTCCACAGCACTACGTGAATATTCCAAGAAACACCTCGGAGTATGCTGCGCAGAGGGATTGCAGAGATGGGCTGTGTGTAACCGAGGCGGTCAAGAAGTACGCCGGTGAACTGGCCAATGACCAACTGCCAGGGGCACGCAGGGAGCAGGCTTTTGCCTGGCTTTGTCACCTGGTGGGAGACATGCATCAGCCTTTGCATTGTGGATACGCGGATGACCGCGGTGGCAATGCGGTTGAAGTCGTATTCGAAGGTGAACCCATGCCGCTGCATCAATTCTGGGATCGGCAGCTGATTCTCAGCGAAGTTGGCTCATTGCCCGGTCTGCTCGCGCAATCACAACTTGCGTTTGACAAAAGCTTGGTTAGCCAGTGGAATCCGGACGAAGTAAACGACTGGACCAATGAGTCGCACGAGCTCGCCGCCAGGCTGGCCTACCCCACGACGCCGGAAATCGATGAGGCCTTTGCTGCGCGGTCGTGGTCAATGATCCAGCAGCGATTGCCAGCGGCGGCCGAACGCCTGGCCAGGATACTGAATGCCACACTGGGCGAAGGAGAGGTGTTGCTGGAGCGGTGACCGGCTGTCAGATAACCCGACTTAAAGGTCCCTGGCCACCCTGAATCCGATGCGGGCATCATGGTGATTGGGTTTGGCGTATAAACGATGGGCTGAACGGGTCTGGTCGGGCGAACTGGCCCAGTAACCACCACGAATGACCTGCTGTTTGCAACCAGGATTGCTCCACGCGGCGCCATCTGCGGGCGCGCGAGTGTAGGTATCATGCCAGCAGTCCATGGTCCACTCAGCGACATTGCCCCCGATATCCATCAGGCCATAAGGGTTGGGTTTGAACGAGCCCGCAGGGGCAGGGCCCCAAAACTTGTCGGTATAGCCAGCGAATGACACGGACCAACGCCGCCGGGTACGGGAGATGTCGTACTCCCCGGTGATGTTTTCAACCGCACCGGAGGGTGAACCGTCACCCCACCAATAGCGACTATTGCGCCCTCCCCTCAACGCATACTCGAACTCCGATTCCGACGGCAGCCGATAGGGTTTGCCCGTCTCACGGGCTAACCAGGACACGTAAGCGTGCGCGTCATTCCAGGATACATGCATCACCGGGTCATTCGGCTTGGCGGGTTTTCCTTCAAAATCCTTCTCCCAGTTAACGCCCGCTTTCTCAGTCAATCGCCCCGAGTAGGAGTCGTATGCAATAGACCGCCCGGCGCCTTGCGCGTCGGTTTTGTGGCCGGTCTTCGTGACGAAGGCCTTGAATTCTTCGACTGAAACTTCACGCAGGCCAATGGCGAACCCGCGGGGAAACGTGACGCGGTGTCGCGGCCCTTCATTTTCTGCCCTGCCAGACTCGGTTGCAGCGGAGCCCATCTGAAAACTTCCAGCCGGGATGATCACCGACTCGGGCGCCCACATGCCCGTGGTCATGAATGGGTCGCGGATGATTTGCCCGGGTTTGAATCCGCCATACATTCGGGCTTCTTCGAGACGCCGGCGTAACTGTGTCACCCGCTCTCCCTGCCCGCCCAGGGCAACCAGGTCTATAAGCATGTTTTCGGCGGCTGTAAAATCCCCGGTGTCCATGGCCTGCACAGCCTGCGACTCCAGTTTTTCGGCGTGGCTGCTTTTTATTCCATTGATTTCCTGGCGTGCCTGCTCCACCAGATCCTGTTCCTCACGCACATCAGAGGCGTCTTCCAGCAGTCTCTCAGCCGAGTCGTGCTCCATTGCTTCAGCATGCGCAATTGAGCGGGCAACCATATCCTGCTGCACCAGAAGCAAGCCATGCAGCGCTTCCTCGTTGGCGGGATCCAGGTCCAACACCTGCCGGTAAAAGAACAAGGCACAATTATCTGCCGGCTCATCTACCCTGCTCTCCGTCATGGCATTGCGAGCGGACTCCAGTTTCCCCTGCACTGCACGCAGTGCCCCCAGCCGATCCTGGGCGGGCTTGATCCCGGGATGATTTGGATTAACTGCCTGGACCACACCCAGCAGGTTGATTGCCTGGGTTTGTTGCCCGGCATCCATGGCCTCGTTGGCCTGGCGCACGACATCGGTTAGCAGGGTATCCAGGCTGTCCAGTGTCGGCTGGTCCCCGGGGTTGGATGCCAGCGTTGCCAGAAATCTTTGCAACTGCTGTTGCTGATTTTCATCGGGCAATGAAATGCTGTCGGGCAGAGCTCCAGTTGACTGGGGAACTGACAACTCCAATTCGTACTCGTTTTCGCCGACGACGTCTCCCAGGCGCTGGATCCGGCGCACTGGCACGGCCTCTTCCTCCAGGTTGGCGCCTGAAAAATCATCCCCCCCGGCAGAGACCGGTTCGCTTTCGACGGGCTGGGCAAATAAAAAAACTGGAGACAGCAGGGCGGTCACGACGACAATCATCAGGGCCATGGTTCGCGTGTTAACCAGCGTGCCAAGAATTGACCCAGTAGTAGTCCAGTCAGCAGAGTGCATGCAATGCCCCTTGCCTGTAACATTCGCTAGCGCATGGAACCCGGAAAATACCGGTTCGCGAGCCAGTATGCTCGCCACCTTAACCCAGAATTCAGACCGCAACAAGCTGAATGCAGGGCGTCAATTTTCATAACAAACAATACTAACTATATCATTTGACATGTATTTTCTCAGACTATTATGATTGATTCCGGCAGCATCGAAGATGCTCTTCGCGCCGCGGATAATCCACGGTTTATTGCATCCTATGAGGAACTGGCCGCCGTGGCTGCAGGCTGGAAGGGATGCGAACTGCTTGGCATCGACACTGAATTCCTGCGCGAACGGACCTATCGTGCCGACCTGGGCCTGGTGCAGATTTCAGATGGAAAGACCGCGTGGTTGATCGACACCGTCCAGATCAGAAATCTGGATCCCTTGAGGGCCCTGTTCACACATCCAAACATCATGAAAGTATTCCACAGCGCTTCCGAAGACCTCGAAGTCCTGTGGCATACCCTTAACGTAACTCCCGCGCCGATGGCAGACACGCAAATTGCCTGCGCTATGCTCGGGCAAGCATTGCAAACAAGCTACCACAATGCGGTGAAATGGATGACCGCTGTCGAAGTGGACAAAGAACAAACCCGCTCCAACTGGCTGCGCAGGCCACTCACGGCCAAACAACTCCACTATGCCGCGACGGACGTCGTTTTCCTGCCTGCAATGCACCGGCAGCTGCACACCGAACTGCTCAGGCATGGGCGATGGGCCTGGCTGCTGGAGGATGTCACGAGAATGGCCACGGGCAGTAAAGTGGCCGTGGAGTTCGGGCAGGCCTATTTGCGCATCAGCGGATGTCACAAACTGGACAACGCTTCCTTGCGGGTGCTCCGGGCATTGGCAGCATGGCGGGAAGCGATTGCGCTTGAACAGAACAGTGCGCGAGGATTCATCCTGCCGGATGCGATTCTGTTGCAGTTGGCTACCAGGAAACCGAAAACAAAGGAAGAACTGCAGGGCATACAGGACCTGCATCCGCGGGCATTGAAAGATCACCAGGACTCATTGTTGAAAATCATTGAGGAAAGCAAGGACTCACTCAGCCCCCTGGAGCAGGAATTGCCCCTGGACCCAGTGCAACGCCGAAAAATGGACGTCATGCGTGATGCCGTGCAGGCGAAAGCCTTATCGCTCAACATCGACCCGGCCCTGCTGGCTTCAAAAAAACAACTGGAGACTTTTTTACGCGCCAAGGAAGCAGGACAGCCGCTACCCGAGAGGCTGTCCGGTTGGCGCCAGACGCTGATCACGGAAACGCTGTTAAATCTGGCGACGGCCGCGGACTCCGGCTAGAATCCACAGCGTCCCATCAAGCCCCGGTAGCTCAGTGGATAGAGCATCCGCCTCCTAAGCGGAAGGTCGCAGGTTCGATTCCTGCCCGGGGCGCCAAATTCGACAGGTCCAATCAAGTTGGAAGCTGCAGCGCTTCCAGGTTCACCCTGGTCGCCGGGGCGTGCAGCTTTCGTTCCATCAAATGTAAAACCTTGGTGGCCGCAATTGCCGCGTCTTCGCAGAGTTGTGGATTTTCCGCATGGTAGACGCGAGCCCGCAATGGTGACCGCATTGGCCCGGGGTTCAAGGACAGCACCTGAATGTTGGTGTTGGCCAGCTCGGCGGCCAGCTGCCTGGCCATGGCATCAACGGCGTGCTTGCCAACGCCGTATGCGCCCCAAAATGCCCCGGCGACCTTGTCCAGGTCCTCGCCAAGGAAATACAGGCTTGCCTGTGGGGACTGCCGCAATAAAGGCAAGCATGTCACGCTAAGCAACCAGGGCGCGTTCAGGTTGACCTGCATATGCCGCAACCAATCGTGTGGCGCAATCTGGTCGAACGGTTGCAAACCATCAAAGCTGGCCGCGCAGTGGATGAGGGCATCCAGACGGCCCGGACCCTTTTCCAGCGCCATCACCATCTCCTGGCATTGCCGCGGATCAATGGCCGCCAGGTCCAGCGCGTGGATCGAGGGCTCGACCCCGCCCAAATTCACCACCCTGTCATACAGTTTTTCCAGGACCCGACGATCCTTGTCAACCAGCACTGTTTCCCATCCACTCCGGGCTGCAAGCACAACAAGCTCACTAGCGAAGGAACCAGCTGCCCCGGTCATGATTGCAACCCTGTTTGGGCTTACGCTGGACATAGGCTTCGCTGATTTTTCATGGCGCGGCAGTTTAACGTTTCAGGCGCTGAATTTGTATCACGCGGGAGTGAATGGCTTGCCAGCGCCCGAAAAACATTGACTGAAACATGAAATCGCTCGATTCTTGTGCCTCACGGGCAGCCAGTAAAAAAACCAATGAATGCAGAAGCGGTCACGCTATCAAGCAACTCCAGAGATGAGTTTCTGGGCCATCCCAGGGGACTGTACGTTTGTTTTCTGACCGAGATGTGGGAACGGTTTTCATTTTATGGAATGAAGGCTCTATTGCTGCTTTACCTGGTCAAGTACCACCTGTTTGCGGATTCCAATGGCTATAACCTGATCGGCGCCTATGGTGGCCTGGTTTACGCAGTGCCCGTGTTGGGGGGCCTGGTAGCAGACCGCTGGTTGGGAATGCGCAAATCGGTATTGTTGGGCGGCATCTTGCTCTGCCTGGGACACTTCGGCATGGCTTTCGAAGGACATCAGGCAACCCTGGTCAATGGCACTGCCGTGCGTGATCAGCAGGCGCTTCAGGTGTTCTACTTTTCCCTTGCCCTGATCATCGCCGGTGTGGGGTTTCTCAAACCCAATATTTCAACCATCGTTGGACGCCTCTATCCAGCCAACGATCCGCGGCGCGATTCCGGTTTTACCATCTTTTATGCGGGCATCAATCTGGGCGCATTTATCGCGCCGCTGTTGTGTGGTTGGCTGGGCGAAACCTATGGCTGGAAGTATGGCTTTGGGCTCGCCGGTGTCGGCATGTTGGCGGGACTCATCAATTTCACCTGGGGCCAAAAATATTTTCACGGCCAGGCTGAGCCCGCTCATCCTGAACGTCTGACGCGGAAAATAGCGGGGATACTGCGCCTGGAATTGCTGATTTACATTCTAGCCATTGCCGGCGTATTTGTACTCTGGGGCCTGGTGCAAACTCATTCCCTGATGTTGTCGCTGACAGCATGGCTGCCTCCCATGAGCCCGGTGATCCTGATCATGCACACGATCACGATATGCCTGCTTGGCGGTATTTTCTGGTTCATGCTCAAGTATTGCGAGCCGGTTGAGAGGCAAAGAATGCTGGTCTTGCTGGTGATGATCATGGGCGGACTGGTGTTTTTCACCCTTTACGAACAGACCTACGGGTCCTGGATACTGTTTTCCGACCGCTTGATGAATCGGCAGTCATTCGGCGTCGAATGGAGCGCATCGCAACTCTCGGCCCTCGGAGCCATGTTTATCCTGATGCTTTCCCCCTTGTTCGCCTGGTTATGGCCCCGCCTGGAAAAGAGCGGACTCAATCCCGGCAAACCGGTCAAAACCGCCCTGGGTATCCTGGTGGCCGGCCTGTCATTCTGGGTGCTGGTTTATTCCATTGGCCATCCGGAAGCAAACGGCCTGGTGTCCATGTGGTGGCTGGTGCTGGCATATCTGGTGCTGGAAGTGGGAGAACTGATGCTGTCCCCCATCGGCTTGTCCGCGGTCACACAGTTGTCAGTACCCCGGGTAGTCAGCCTCATGATGGGTGCCTGGTTTCTGGGCACATCATACTCCGAGGTCCTGGCCGCGCAACTCGGTAAATTGTCCATTGTTGAAAAAGCCACCAGCGGTGAATTGGACATTCCCAGCGCCATGGTTGGTTACCACGGCCTGTTCGAATTGTTGTTCTGGGGCGGGCTGGGTTGCGGCATTTTGCTGCTGATGTTTTCGCCACTCCTCAATCGGGGCATGCACGGGCTCAAGTGAGCAGGGGACTGAATAATGCCGATCTATGAATACCGGCCCCGCGGTAAGCAACACTGCGCGTATTGCAGGAAGGGTTTCGAGCTTTTGCAAAAAATCAGCGATGACTCCCTGCTGCAATGTCCGCAGTGCGACGCCCCGGTCCAGCGCGTCATTTCAGCCCCGAACCTGGGACGGCCAGGTCCCTCCCTGGAACCGTCAAACCTGGAAAAGCATGGTTTTACGCAGTACCGAAAATCCCGTAAGGGCGAGTATCACAAAACCGCAGGTACGGGGCCTGATGTGATCAGTGATGAATAGGCGGGAGTTTCAGCCGATCTCATCGCCAGGCGTTCCTGCAGGTTTGGAAAGGTGTGCGAGCGCCGTTGCGTGTTGTTCCCAGTTGCGGCCATCAAACTCTTCCTCCCTGACTTGCACGGTGGCCGGAAGCTGCAGGCATCGCAGATTGACACTGAAGCCATCCGGATTTGAACGAGGCACATAGAAGGACTTAACCCCACAGCGAGCGCAAAAGAGATGTTTAGCAGTGCCGCTATTGAACCTGTATTCGGTGAGAAATTCACTGCCTTCAAGCAATTGAAAATCAGCCGCCGGCACAATCAGATGAATGAACCCAACCATTGAACACATGGAACAATTGCAGTGCTGCACCAGAATGGTTCCAGCAACGCTAATCTCGAATCGGACTTGTCCGCAGTGACAGCCGCCAGAAACCTTGATGTTGTTCACTTGAGCCTGCCTTTTTCAGTAGTTCTCAATGCGCAACGCCAGGCACACCAGGCATCGCTCAAATTTGCCGAGTCAAACACCTGCTTGTGCTGCTGCAGTTGCATATGACGCAGCCTGCCAAGCATGCGTAAATTCATTTCCGATTGAATGTAACAATGCCGGTAAAGCGGATGCTTCGGCCAAGCTGCCCACGCACGACCTGCAGGCGCACTGGCGCCCGCCCGGGTCTGGTCGCTGGCCAACCACGATTCTCCAAGCCGGCAAATTTTTTCCATGAGTTGCGAAGCCGGCAGGGATTTGCCGTCTGCATTCAGCTCATTGCGTGATAAACGATGGCGCGCCAACAAATTGAGCGGAATCCAATAATAGGACTGGTCGAGCTTGCGACTGCTCTCGCGCAGCAATTGCACCAGGCCGTTTACAGCGCACACGGCCGCGGGTACCTCCCCCCATCCGCTACCAGCGCATAAAGC
>DATDPS010000068.1:0-9001 GCA_035292625.1 Lysobacterales bacterium
GTTCGAGCGTTTGGCGGAAATTATCCCGGGTCAGCGCAAGGCAATGAAACGCAATGCCGAATTGGCTGGCCTCGTCATGGCCCCGCTCATCCGCCGTGACGATGGTGACCTGGTGTGCTTCAAGGTCAATATGCCGAAGGATTAACGGCAACGAAGCCTGACCGACACAGCCAAAACCGACCATGATTATTCTGCCACTGAATTTCACATGCCTGACCTGGTGGTTCACGAGGCTGTCTCCGCAGAAATGCTGTAAACAAAATTCAGGCAGTATCTGCCGGGGCGCACATGCTACCGCAGAAAGCGGGGAAGAGAAAATTCAGGACCGGATGATCAAACCAGGCGGGCCGGGGCTTTTTTCGATTGCTGTATCCACACACCCAACAGGATGACGGCTCCGCCAAACGCCAGGCTGAATCCAACGCGTTCATGGTAAAGCAAAACCGCGGACAGGGCGGCGAAAACCGGCACGAAAAGTATGTAAGGCACCACTTCAGCCACGGGGTAGATGCGGTACAGTGAAAACAACACCGCCTGGCCCAACACGGAGGATGCCACGGCCGAGAACATGAGGGCCAGCCAGTGCTCCGCGTGGATCGTGGCCGGATCCGGATACAGTGGGCCGCTCAAGGCTGCCAGCAGGCCTAGAGGAATCACAGAAACAGCCGATATCCAGGCCAGCAGGCGCCAGATACCCACGCTGTCGGTTTTGCTGACGACAATGGAACCCAAGGCGTAAAAAATCACGGAAAGGATGGTCAGTCCCAGCGCAAGCACAGAAACTCCAAACCCCGTGGCGCCGACGAGCATGACCGCGCCGGCGGTGGCGACCAGGATACCGAGCCAGTTGCGCGGCGTGATCCGCTCGCGGTAAAGAACCAGCGCAATGACTGCCGAGATTGGGGCCATTAACTGGGTACTGATGGCCACGGTTGTCAGGCTATCGGTCATGTCGATGGCCACATACAGTAAATAAAACGAAACCACGCCAATGGCAAAGGACGCCCATAAAAGCCTGGCCGACACGCGGCGCCACGGCTGCCACCAGGGCAGCAGGATCACCAGGGTGATCACGGCCCGTGCCAGGGACAACTGCTGCGGTGAAAATACCTCCAACACGACACGCGTAATCACGAAGTTCAGCCCCCAGGCTGCTGCCATCGCCAAAATCAGGAAAATATGGAATGGTGTCATGGCCTGCGGAATCCGGTCAGCGCCCGGACAGGTTCAAGGCAAGCCGGGTGGTGGTCACCGTTCTCAATCCGAGCCTCGCCCGGCCACATAATGGATAACGCGGATATTTTCCAGGGTGACCAGGCCACCGCAGTCCGCCTGTTGGAAGATCTCCGCCAGAGTATGCTGAAAAGATTCCACCCTGGCCTGCTCATCGACGATTTCTATCACCATGGAAAGGTCCGAGGACAGATCCAGGATCTTGGTGGTACGGATCCGCGCAGTGGCGCCAAAACCGAGCACGCCCTTGAGCACCGTCGCGCCAGCCATCCCGGCATCGCGCGCCCGTTTCACGATAGCCTCGTACAAGGGCAAGTGCCCCAGCTTGTCACTTTCACCGACGAAAATCCTCAGCAACACGGCCTGTCCGGAAATGTCCAAGCATCACCTCAGTATCAGATCGCTGATCAGCAAACCCACGATAAACGCCAGGCCGGCACCAGCCAGCGTGGCAATGAAATAGGAAGACGCGTAGTAAAATTCCTTGTCCTGCACCATCTGGCCCAGTTCATACACAAAGGATGACATGGTGGTGAAGCCGCCGCAGAACCCGGTAGCCAGAAGCAGGCGCATCTCAGTGGACAGCAGTTCCGTTTTTCCGCTGATTCCGGCAATGAGGCCTATCACCAGGCAACCCGCCGTATTGGATATCAGCGTGCCATAAGGGATGCTGAACACCGAAAAGCCCTGCGTGAGCAGGCTCATGCAGTAGCGGCTCACACCACCGATCATGCTTCCGGCCCCAACCAGCAGAAATGGCAACAAGACGCGTAACATCAGATCCATCCGGGTATCGATCAAACTGCAGTGTCCCAAGCTAACATGGAGGCTCGTGCCACTGCCACATTCACGGCGCGTGCGGGCATTATTCGCCAGATGGGAGCCTGGGGCTGTTGCCAGCCCATGGGTTGGAGGAGCCCCTGATCACCGCTATGAACTTCCGCCTCCTTCCAATAGGATAGAATCACTTCAACTGCGTTGATTCATTCGATTTGGTTTCAAGGAGTACCCGACCGTGAGACGCTCAATCACCCTGCTCTTTCTGCTGTCCTGTTTGCTGGCCGCCTGCGCCACCAGCCCAACCGGCCGCAAGCAGCTCATGCTGGTGTCCGAAGATTCCGCCATTGCCTCCTCGGCCCAGGCCTATGTCCAGCAGGTGGGCGAACTTAAAAAAGATGGCAAGCTATCCAGCGACCGCGAACTGATCAATCGCGTTAACATCATCACCGGCCGGCTGGTCAGCCAGGCCGTCGCCATGCGTCCCGCCACCGCCAAATGGCAATGGAGCGTGGCGGTGATCGATGACCCTGAAACCGTCAATGCCTGGTGCATGGCGGGCGGACGCATGGCCATTTATAGCGGCATGATCAACCAGATCAAGCCCACCGATGATGAACTGGCGCAAGTGATGGGGCATGAAATCAGCCATGCCCTGGCCAATCACACGGCCGAGAAAATGTCAGTGGCCATGGCCAGCAGCCTCGGCGTGCTGGCGGTCGGAGTCGCCGTCGACAATAACAGGGGCGCCGCCATGGCCGGCGCCGCGGCCGCAGCCGCCCTGGCAGTGAACCTGCCCAACAGCCGCGCCGCCGAGAACGAGGCGGATCGCATCGGCATCGAACTGGCGGCCAGAGCCGGCTACGAGCCCCAAGCCTCGGTTACGCTGTGGCGCAAGATGAATGCCTTATCCAAATCCCGCATGCCTCAATTCCTCAGCACACATCCCAACCCGGAAAATCGCGAGAAAACCCTTGCTGCCCTGGTACCGCAAATGAATGCGTATTACCAACCGCTCGCCGAACACACGGTTTACCCAGTAACAATCGTTACCGCATTGAACTGAGCGCAGCTACCCTTGCGAGAAACCAGCACCGCGGCCCTGTCGGGAGAGGGCGCCGAAGCAAGCAGATTGCAACTCAAGCGGGTGCTGGGTGGCGGCTTTGCCGTGGCAACCGGCGTAGGCACCATCATTGGCATGGGCATCATGCGCACCCCCGGCGAAATAGCGGCCATTTTCCACAACCCGTACATCTATGTCGGCCTGTGGCTGCTGGCAGGGCTGTTCGTGCTGCTGAACATCGTGGTTGCAGCGGAGTTGGTCGGCATGACCCCGCGATCCGGCGGTTATTACGTGCTGGTCCGGCGAGCTCTCGGGCCGTTTCCCGGCTTTCTCATCGGCTGGATCGACTGGCTGTCCTTCCCAGCGACCATCGCCATCAAGACCACGGTGCTGGCGGAGTACCTGGTGTTGCTGGTTCCAGCCCTGCAGGGCTGGAATAAACCGCTGGCCGTGACTATTACCTCCTTTTTTGCCATCCTGCAAATGCGCGGCGTGCTGCTGGGGGCACGGATTCAGCAGGCCGCTGCAGCCATCATGTGCATGATTCTGCTGGCTATCAGCCTGGCGCTGTTGCTGGCCCCGCCGGTGACTTCTACTGGCCAGCCACTGTTGATCATTTCCCAGCCCGGCCTGAAAGAGTACGGGCTGGTGCTGGCCGCCATCGTATTCACCTACGACGGCTGGCTCTCGGCCGCTTACTTCGGGGGCGAAATCAGGGGTGGTGGCGGCGCTGTGGCTCGCGGCTGCATTCGTGGCGTGTTGCTCATCCTGCTACTGTATGTCGGGCTTAATGCCACCCTGGCCTTTTCGGTGCCGCTCGAGCAATTGGCTGGTCATGAGCTGGCCTTGTCGCACGCGCTGGATATCGCCTGGGGCGCGGGTACCGGAACGTTCGTACTGGTAGCTGCCGTGCTGATCCTGCTGTCACATCAAAACACCAACTACATGGCGGCGCCGCGAACATTGTACGCGCTTTCGCTGGATGGCTTCGGGATCGGCAAGGCTACCCGGGTGCACGCCGGGGGCAACCCCCTGTTTGCCGTCATGCTCACCTGGCTGGCAACTGCCTGTCTGATCATGCTCGGCGGTTTTGAATTCCTGCTCAACCTGAACGCATTGTTTTTCGTTGTTCTCTACGTGGCAGTCATGCTGGGCGTGCTTATCCTGCGCCGCAAGGAACCGGGCACCGACCGCCCCTATCGTGCCTGGGGACATCCTTTTAGCACCATTTTTTGCATTACCGGCTGGCTTCTGATTAGCGGTTTCATGGTTTATACTGCGCCAGAAAGCGCGATCAGTGCGGCAATCATGACCGCCATTGCGCTGCCGGTATATCTGTTTATGACAAAATTGCGTGGTAGAAAGACAGATAATCCGGTCCTGGAGGTTCGTTAAGGCGAAATTTGGGTCACTTGATCTTATACCCAGAATTTAACAATTCTATTACCAAGTTTTATATTTAATCCTTATAATGTGCTGCGGAATGAGAACAGGTAAGTGATTCAACAAACGGAAGAACAATATAATCTTGTGCCGTAGAGGGTTCAGCGTTTGTCAAAATTTCGTCCGGCTTGCTCCAGCAGCAGGCGTTTGCCTTTGCCACATTCCGGCTGCCGCCGGGATTAAATGGGTCCGCAGCTGCAGGACCGTGGCGGAGTGAAGTTGGGTTTGACGTGAGCCTTCCATGGAAACAAACGATTCATTGACGCACGAAAGGTTCCAGCCATGATCAATGACACTGCAAAAGGCTATGACCTGCAATCTGCCCCATCAAGTGCGCCTGTTCTCCAACCGACGGCTTTGAATCGCATTTTGGCCCTCAAGTGCGAAGGCTTTGCCGGCTTGGCAGATGCGCTGGAGTATGCGGCGCAAGGTGACTCCGGCTTTAACTTTTATGGCCACAACGGTGAGCTCGAAGTGGTGCTCAGCTACCGTACATTGTTGGCCGAAGCGCGGACCCTGGCCCGCCGCCTGGCTGGATTGGGTTGTGAGCGCGGCGCCCGAGTTGGCATCATTGCCGAAACCAACCCGATGTTCCATCGCTTTTTCTTCGCTTGCCAGTTCGCCGGCCTGGTGCCCGTCGCGGTGCCCGCCGGCATCCAGCTGGGCGCGCACAAAACCTATGTCGGCCAGATTCGCCGCATGCTGGAAAGCTGTGGCGCGAGCATCGCAGTGGCGCCCGAATCCCATGCGCAATTTCTCACAGAAGTGGCGCAATCACTGGATTTTGTCATGTACGGCACGCCGGAAGCATTCGATGCATTGCCGGAAACCGAAGTAATCTTGCAGCCCTCGCATGGCGAGGACATCGCCTACCTGCAATACACCTCCGGCAGCACACGCTTTCCACGCGGCGTGGAGATCAATCAGAAAACTGCCCTGAACAACCTGCGTGAAATAGCCCTCCATGGACTGAAACTGGACCGCGACGACCGCTTCGTTTCCTGGCTGCCGTTCTACCATGACATGGGCATGATCGGCTTCATCCTGGTGCCGCTGATATGCCAGCTGTCCGCCGACTACCTGGATTCACGCACCTTCGCCATGCGGCCGCGGCTGTGGCTGAAATTGATCTCCGATAACCGCGGCACGATCTCTTCCAGCCCCACCTTCGGTTATGCCTTGTGCGCGCGCCGCTTGCGGCCTTCGGATTACGAACGCTACGACCTCAGTTCCTGGCGCAGCGCCTGCGTCGGCGCGGAGCAAATCAAACCTGAGCCGCTGCGCAAATTTGCCGAGACCCTGGCGCCCTGCGGCTTCGACGCACGGGCTTTCACAGCCTGTTACGGCATGGCCGAAACGGTGCTGGCCGTCAGTTTCGCACCCCTGGGCCTGGGGCTGCAGGTGGATTTTGTGGATGGGGAAGCGATGGCGACCAGCGGCGCAGCCCAGGCGGTGGGAGCCAACCACGAAAACGCCTCCGGTTACGTGGATTGCGGCGCCGTTTTACCCGGATTCGAGTTTTGCATCCGTGATGGGCAAGGCCATGAACTTGGCGAGCGCCAGTGCGGTGAGATCTTTCTCAAGGGTCCGAGCGTGATGAGCGGTTATTTTCGCGATGCGGAGGCTTCCCACACCGCATTGTCCGCTGACGGCTGGCTGGATACCGGCGATATCGGCTACCGCATCGGATCACACCTCGTGATCACCGCGCGCAGCAAGGATGTAATCATCATCAAGGGGCGCAACATCTGGCCGCACGACATGGAAAGCGTGGCTGAAAAGATTGATGAAGTCCGCCTCGGCGGGGTGGCGGCATTCGCAGTACCGCAGGTTGACGGTGAGGACCAGGCGGTATTGGTGGTTGAGACCCGCGACCGCGACCCGGAAAGCCGCGAGGACCTCATTCACTCCATCTGGGCGCTGATGCACGAGAATTTCGGCATCAACGTCCTGATCGACCTGGTCAAGCCTGGAACTCTGCCGCGCACCTCTTCCGGCAAGCTGTCCCGGTCCTTGTCCAGGACCGGTTACTTCGAACGACTTGGCCAAAACCAGCACAAGCACGAGACCGCTGAAGCCAGCAACCTCAAGATTGCCTGATCCCAACGGACGCATGTCCACCCCCGCGCGGCACCATGGACCGGTACTCCTGACCGGCGCAACAGGTTTTATCGGACGGCGCATCCAGCACGTCCTGTTGCAAGCCGGTATGCCGGTGAGGATAACGCTGCGGCCCGGTTCCCGGCACCGCAGCCATGCGGATCCGCGCTGCGAACTGCGCGAATGCAACCTTGCAGACGTCGACGAATTTTCCTATGCAGTCGCAGGAGCCAGGGCCATTGTTTACTGCGCCGGGAGTGTGCGCGGCCGCTCGCTGGAAGATTTCCTCCCGGCGAATGTGAACGGGGTGCGTACCGTGATGCAGGCGCTGTCGTCGCAACGGGCGGCCGTGCCTTTTTTATTGATCAGTTCTCTCGCCGCCAGCAGACCGGGCCTGTCTGACTATGCCCGCAGCAAGTACCTGGGTGAAGAAGCGGTGCGTGAGCAGGTTCACTCTCCCTGGGCCGTATTGCGCCTGCCAGCAGTTTATGGACCCGGCGATGCCGAGATGGCCCCCCTGCTGAAAATGGCCCGTAGTGGCTTCGTAGCCCGGCCGGGTCCGAAGAGCCAGCGTGTATCCTTGCTGTACGCCGATGACGCGGCCACCGCGGTGATCTCCTGGCTGAACAACTGGCAAAAGTGTCGGGGAATGACGTACTCCATCGACGATGGGTACCGGGGTGGTTATGACTGGCGGGCGATCGCCAACGCCGCCGGCAGCAAGCGTTTTTATTCGACTGCGATTCCATTGCCCCTGCTGCTTGGACTGGCCAGGCTCAACCTGACTTTTTCACGCCTGGTAGGGTACGCGCCCATGTTTACCCCCGGCAAGGTGCGGGAACTGACTCAACCCGACTGGTTGTGTGACAATACGGACTTCAGCCGCGCGACCGGCTGGCGACCGCAAACCGGATTGCCCAGTGGCATACGCCTGAGTCTGGGGCTTGGGGCCGCGGAAGCCAATTAGACCGGCCAGGGCAATTGACCTGGGTTGAATTGATGGAGCCGCTTTGAACAGCAACAACGCTGGTATAGAGGAACAGATCAAGGCCTTGCTGGTCAGGTATCTTGAACCCGCCTGGACCGCCGAGCCGCAGAACCGGATCGAGGTCACGGGCGCAACCAACCTGACCTCCGACCTCACCCTGGATTCCTTCCAGGTGATGGAATTCCTGCTGGCAATTGAAGACACACTGGACGTCGCGATTGACATGAAAAGCCTGTCGGATGTTCATACCGTGGCAGACCTTGCCGCAGTGGTGACGCGGCACCTGGGCAATTGAAGGCTCTAAAATATCATGGCCCTGCTGGACAAGTTTGAAGCCGCTGCGGCCATTGCTGCCGGGCTGAGCAGTGCCGGGCATAACCCGACGCAGGTTGTGATTGACGAGATTATTTCTGCGACCGAAGGGATGGTTGAAGGCCGTCACACCATACTGGCTGGCACCAACAACTATCTCGGCCTGACGTTTGACGCGGCTTGCCTGGCCGCAGGCAAGAAGGCGCTGGATACCCAGGGCAGCGGCACCACCGGATCGCGCATGGCCAACGGCAGCTTTGCTGCCCATGTCGCCCTGGAACGCGAGTTGGCTGATTTCTACGGGATGCCTTACGGCATGGTATTTTCCACCGGCTATGCCGCCAACCTTGGCGCCCTGTCCGCCCTGCTCTCTCCCGGTGACGCCGTTTTGCTCGACGGTGATGCTCACGCCAGTTTGTACGACGGTTGCCGCATGAGCGGCGCCGACGTCTTCCGTTTCAAGCACAACGATGCAAGCAGCCTGGAAAAGCGCATGCAGCGCCTGGGTGACAGGGTTCAGGACTGCCTGATCGTCACCGAGGGCCTGTACAGCGTGCTGGGCGATTGCGCTCCGCTCAGGGATATCGTGGCGATCCGGGATCGTTTCTCCGCCAGACTGCTGGTCGATGAAGCCCATTCTCTCGGCGTTTATGGTGAACACGGACGCGGAGTGAGCGAGGCCCAGGGCGTGCTTGACCGTGTGGATTTTATCGTCGGCACTTTCAGCAAGAGTCTGGGCTCCATGGGCGGGTTCTGTGTCAGCCCGCACGCTGAACTGCAACTTTTCCGCTACGTTTCACGGGCCTACATTTTTACCGCCTCTTCCAGCCCGTCGATCATCGCCACGACGCGCGAAGCGCTGCATCAATTGCGCACCCGGCCCGAGCTGCGCGACCGTCTGTGGCGCAATACCAGGAGGTTATACGAGGGCGTGCAATCCCTGGGTTACTCGACCGGCCCTGAAGTCAGCCCGGTGATAGCCGTGCGTATTGGTGGCAAGGCAGAAGCGCTGGGCTGCTGGAACCGGTTGCTGGAAATGGGCATCTACGTCAACCTGATGGTTCCTCCCGCATCGCCCGACAGCT
>DATDPS010000069.1:0-3421 GCA_035292625.1 Lysobacterales bacterium
AAACCAGGCACGGGGGGAAATTCACCGGTTATTTGCAACAGGCGGGAATGGCTGCCTCGCGCCAGCAGGGCAGACAGTTCCGGCACTACCGCAAGGGCGTGCCGCAAGGTGGTCAGATCCCGCGGCCGGGCGGATGCGAGGGCAATGCGGGTAAGAATGCGCTCGATATCACCCACGCCGCGCAGGATCTTGCGCAGGGCTTCAAATGCATCGCTCGCCAGCAATTCACCGACGGCAGCGTGCCGGCCCTGAACAATAGCCTTGAGCCGCAGGGGGTTGCCGATCCAGCGGCGCAACAAACGACCGCCCATGGCCGTGACCGAGGTGTCCATTATGCCTACCAGCGACGCTCCGGACTGGCCGGCAAGGCTGCTGTCTATTTCCAGGTTGCGCCGGCTGATGGCGTCCAGGTGGACGAACTCATCGGCCAGTTCGAGGTGGATCCCGCGCAAGTGGGGCAGGGCGGTTTTTTGCATTTCCTGCACGTAATCCAGCAAAACCCCGGCAGCTATGATGGCGGCTGGCAGCTCTTCAATGCCGAAGCCGGACAGATCCTGCGTTCGAAACTGCTCCTGCAGCAGCCTCGCGGCCTGTTTGCGATCGAATTTCCAGGGTGGCCGCAACCGGACTTTGTCCGTATACGTTGCTTCGACTTTGGAGCCTTCGGCCAGCAGGAACTCAGCCGGGGCAAGACGCTGTAGTTGGGCATCCAGGTCAGCTTTGCCGGCGATCAAGCGTACACGGAAGCGTCCGGAGGACAGGTCAAGCCAGGCCAGCGCCTGTTGCTTGCCACTGTCCGCGATGGCTGCTATGAGGTTGTCCTGTCGTGCCTCCAGCAGCGCTTCCTCGGTAACCGTGCCGGGGGTCACGATGCGCACAACTTTGCGTTCGACCAGGGCCTTCCCGGCCGTTGGCTCGCTGACCTGCTCACAGATGGCGGCCGATTCACCGTGTCGCACCAGGCGTCTCAGGTAATTGTCAACGGCGTGGTAAGGCACACCCGCCATGGGTATGGGTGCACCCGCCGATTCGCCACGCGTGGTCAGCGTGATATCCAGGAGCTTCGCGGCCTTTCTGGCATCGTCATAAAACAGCTCGTAGAAATCCCCCATGCGGAACAGCAACAGCATGTCCGGGTGACCCGCCTTGATGCCGAGGTATTGCTGCATCAGCGGTGTATGATTGGCGAGTTCGGCAGTAGCCATGGAAGACATCGTCGGCAGTGTAGCCTAATGTTCTAAGAGCCAGAAGATGCAGGTCCGGAATTCAGAAGGTGAAGCCATGGCAGAATCTGCAGTAAGCAGTCTGGTGGAAAAACTTGCAGCTATGCTGCTGGCCAAAGGCTGGCGCATGGCCACCGCGGAGTCGTGCACCGGGGGCTGGATAGCCAAGTGCTGCACCGACCGGGCAGGTAGCTCAGCCTGGTTTGATCGTGGCCTGGTGACCTACAGCGACGCCGCCAAAAGTGACTTGTTGGGAGTTGAAAGCAACCTGTTGCAACAAAACGGGGCAGTCAGCGAAGCCGTTGCCCGGCAAATGACGCTGGGTGCGCGGGAGTCAGCCGAAGTGGAAGCCGCCGTCGCGGTGACCGGTATCGCCGGGCCGGATGGGGGTTCCGCTGCCAAGCCGGTGGGTACGGTCTGGTTTGCATGGTCGGTTTCCGGTCTGCAAACACGCACGGAGCGCAAAGTGTTTTCAGGCGACAGGGCATCGATACGATTCCAGACCGTGCAGCATGCACTGCAGGGGTTGTGCGATCAGCTGTCCGCGAACCCAGAAAAGCAGACCTGAAACCTTATCGGTATTTGAGAATGGGACGTGCCAGTATGTATGCGCGCCTGGGGGAACCGCTGGCAATCAGCTTGGATTGAAGGCTTACCGGAAGCAGATCGCCAAGACGCGTAGGAAATCGCCTCTTTCGCTTCCAAGTGGCTGAAGCGGCGACCCGGGCTATGTCATAATTGAGACATCTGGTACAACTGATAAAAAACACAGGAGAGGACGCGTGGAAGACAACAGAAAACAGGCTCTGGCGGCAGCGCTGACACAAATTGAACGCCAGTTTGGCAAAGGCGCCATCATGCGCATGGGTGATGGTACGGCGTCGCACGATATACAGGTGATTTCCACCGGCTCGCTCGCCCTCGACCTGGCCCTTGGCATCGGCGGATTGCCGCGTGGCCGCGTGGTGGAGATTTACGGACCTGAATCCAGCGGCAAGACTACCCTGACCCTCCAGGTCATTGCCGAATGTCAGAAATTGGGTGGAACCGCGGCGTTTGTCGATGCCGAGCACGCCCTCGATCCGGCTTATGCCCAGAAACTGGGGGTCAATGTGGAGGATTTGCTGGTATCACAACCGGATACGGGTGAACAGGCGCTGGAAATCACCGATATGCTGGTGCGTTCCGGTGCGGTGGATATCGTGGTCATCGACTCGGTAGCCGCCTTGACGCCAAAAGCGGAAATCGAAGGCGACATGGGCGATTCACACGTTGGTTTGCATGCCCGGCTGATGTCACAGGCGCTGCGAAAACTGACGGGAAATATCAGCCGCTCCAATTGCATGGTCGTCTTCATCAACCAGATCCGGATGAAAATCGGCGTCATGTTTGGCAGCCCGGAAACCACCACCGGTGGTAATGCCTTGAAATTCTATGCCTCGATTCGCCTGGACATCCGGCGCATCGGCGCACTGAAGAAAGGCGATGAAGTCATCGGCAATCAAACCCGGGTCAAGGTGGTCAAGAACAAGATGGCACCGCCGTTCAAGCAGGCTGAATTCGAGATCCTTTACGGCGAGGGCATTTCCCGCGAAGGTGAACTGGTCGAATTGGGTGCGAAATACAACCTGATCGATAAATCCGGAGCCTGGTACAGCTACAAGGGCGATCGCATCGGCCAGGGTAAGGAAAACGCCCGGCAATTCCTCAAAGACAATCCGGCCATCGCCGCCGAAATCGACACACGTTTGCGTGCCGATTTGCTGTCCGGCGGGGGAGTCCCGGCAGTGGATTTTGATGCCACCGCGGAAGAGGAAGTTGAAACCTGATCCGGGCTCAGCTCCTGAACCTGCTCCGGATCAACCGACGCGGAATGAATTGATGATCTATGCGGGGCGCCTTTTGGCACGCCGTGAGTACGCCGTGGCTGAGTTGGAACTTCGCTTGCTGCGCAAATGGGCGGGTGCGGAGCGGATTGCAGAACGGGTGGCCGGGTTGGTCGCCGATTTGCAGGCCGACGGTTCCTTGTCAGATAGCCGTTTTGCCGAATCGTTTACCCGCTCGCGCCGCAACCGGTATCACGGCCCGGTCAAGATTCGGGCAGAATTGCGCCAGCGGGCCGTGCCGGAAGCCATTGTCGAAGAGATCCTCCGGCCAATGGAGCACGAGTGGGTTCCTTTGGCTGCATCCTGGCTGTC
>DATDPS010000070.1:0-13736 GCA_035292625.1 Lysobacterales bacterium
CCTCGCCCGCCTGCAAGGTCAACAGGTTGTAATGATAAACCAACTCCCGGCAGGTCTCGCGGCAGGCATTGAAGCTGGGTTCACCCTCTGCGCCCTGGCGATGCAGCGCCAACAGGCGAAAGCCTTCACGCTCACTACGGGTTGGCTCCATGCCCCGGGCTGTCACCCAGTGCTGCAGGATGTCCTCACCCAGTTGCAGCAGTTCGGCCGCGTCCCCTGCATGCGCCGCGCCGCCGGCCAGGTACTCCAGCCGCTGTCCGATGTGCTCCAGAGGACTCATCCCAGGCCCCTCTGTTTGAGGTAGCTCATGGAGTCTGAAACGTTTTCCTGCACCCCGACCGTGCGCGGCTTCAAACCCAGCGCGAGGCCAAGCAACTGCGTGAAGTACAGTATCTTGACCGTGGTCTTGATACCCAGTTTTTGCTCGGCGCGGATCTGGTGCATTTCCAAACCGCTGTGGCAGGTGGGGCACTCGGTGGCAATGACCTCGGCGCCCGATGCCTCGGCGGCACGCAGAATATTTGCCACCAGGCGGGTCGAGGTATCGCTGTCCGAAAGCGTGTGCGCGCCGCCGCAGCAAGCCGTCTTCAGCGGAAACTCGACGTTTTCAGCGCCTGCAGCCGCCAGCAGGTCGTCCATGAAATGCGGTTTGGAGGTGGATTCGCTGCCCGGTCCCACGTCCTTTTCCGGAAAAATGTGCCGCGGGCGTGTGTACATGCAACCATAGTAGTTGGCGATTTTCATTCCCTGCAGGGAGTTCTTCACCCGCGCCTTCAGGCCTTCCTCGCCGATCGCGCCCTTGATCCAGTCCAGGGCATGGATGGTTTCGACCTGCCCGGCGGTGTAGGTTTCATGCCCGGCTTTTTTCGACAAGGCGTCAACCACCTCGGCGGATGCCGGGTCGTGTGCGATATCGTATTCGGCTTTCTTCAAATTGTGGTAGCAACCGTTGCAGGGCGCCATCACCACGTCCATTTTCATCTTGTTGGCCGCGATCGACATCACCCGCGACGACAGGTAGGTCTGCAGTTTCGGATCGATGTTCTTCACTTCCATGGCGCCGCAACAGTTCCAGTTTTCGACTTCCCGGATCTTCAGGCCCAGCGCCTTGCCGAGCGCCTTGGTCGAGCGGTTATAGGCATGTCCGGTGCCCTCCAGCGCACAACCCGGGTAGTACGCCACTTCCTGGTATTTTTTCTTGCTGTCGGACATGTGATGGGATCCTAGTGGCTTGCGCCACCTGACATTTTATTGGGTTTTGATCCGGGCATTTCGTTTTGCGCCATTGCGACCAGTTTCTCCAGTCCGAGCGCCTGACGCTGGCGTTTGTGCTGCTGTTCCACGTAGTCCCCGATGGCATTGCGTGCGCCGGCCCAGCCCCGGGTGCGAGGCTTGAGCACGCTCGCCAGGCCCATGCGGGTCAGCATGGTCAGCGGCAGGTGGCGCAACAGGCGCTTGACCATTTCCTTGAGCCAGTCCTGCATCAGGGGTTGGCCGGTGCGGCCCAGGAACTTGCGCACGGTAAAGCCGTCTTCGATTTTGCCGGTGGCGAACACCTGGTCGGAAAAAATTTCATCGAATACCATCGAATGCGATTTTGCCGTGTGGCCCTTGAGTTCCAGCCAGTGGGCTGTCGCCTTCATCACGCCCTCGGGGAATACATCACGCGGGCAGGCGTAGGTGCATTTGTTACAGGAGACGCACTGCCAGATGATGTCCTTGTCACGCAGCAGCTCGGATTCCATGCCGGTGCGGATCAGGTAAATCCAGTAGCGCGGGTTGAAGTCCTCATTGAGGGCATGGACGGTGCAGGAGTTGGTGCAGGAGCCGCACTGCCAGCAACGATGGATGAATTCACCGCCCGGCAGGGCTGCGATCTCCTCCTCCATGGCTTCGTTGTAGTCCGTCACCACCCGGCTTTCGATAAAGGTGCTCCAGTGGCCCGAGACATCGATACCCTCGAGCTCCAGCTTGTCGTGCACCACCAGGTTCTCTGGGCGGATCAGCGATTTTTCATGAATGGGCATCGGCGTTATATGTTCACTAATGTTTCGCCGTCGATGGTTTTAAGCCGCGTGCGGCCGGAGCCGGCGCGCACGCCGTCGAGACCCAGCATGCGCCGGGCGAAAGCCATCGGATCATCTGGCGCGGAAAAATCCGCCCGCAGATACACTCCACCCTGGCTGCCGATGTAGCTGGCGTAGACCCTGGCGCAGAGCAGATCGACATACCAGATGACGTCGCGGAAAATACCGTTTGCGCTAAGGAACTGGCTCAGTTCTTCGCGCAGCATGACGTAGGTGGCATAAGCGTCAGGCACGCCAATGGTGATGTTGTCGACTGCATCGTCAAACCAGATCTCGCGCAGGACTCCGGAATTGGCCTTGCAGTCCCACACCCAGCGGCACATCAGGGGGTAGCGTTCCGGGTCAAAACCATGCAGCAGTTCGGCCGCCAGGTCGCGCACCCAGCGATGCGCGCGGTCAGCCGGGAAGCGGCTGCAGAATTCCTCCAAACGTTCATCGGTGTTGCTGGTGTCGCGTGCGCCCTGCACCAGGACAGCGACGGCCTGCGCCAGCCGGTCCCAATGCGGCTGCTCCAACCACGGCGCCACCCGGCGTCGCACGCTGGCCATGAAAGGACACAGGCTCTTGAATGTTTCGAGCGGCAGGTCGGCGGTGTTGCCGGATGCCGCCAACGGCTCCAGCGCCTGGCTGAACAGGCGCTGCCGCAGCTTCAGCGCATCGGTCCACTGCTCGATACCCCCTTGAGCCTCGGTTGCGGCCACGAGAGTCTCGAATGACCCGGCCAGGATGGGCCCGCTCAGCTCCAGCCGCGGCCGCTCCAGGTCCGCTGCCCTGGCGGGTGAGAAAAACTTCGAGCTGAATGCCATTGCGCCCACCGCTCAACCGACCAGGCGCGCCGCCAGCAGGTGCAGGTGACGCTGCTCAAGTGCTGCCATGGCCGCGGCCTTGCCCTGGGCGATGGAATCGTCGATGGTTTCCGGCCCGATGGCCGCACCGGCGACAAAAACGCCATCGCGGGAAGTCAGGCCCATGGCGTTGTAAGAGCTGCGATGATCAATGTAGCCGTTGGATTCCAGGTCGACGCCAAACACCGAAGCGATCGACTTGTTGTCGATATTGGGATCCATGCCGATGGCGTGTACCACCAGGTCAAACGGAATGGTGATTGGGCGTTTGACCAGCGTGTCCTCGCCCTTGACGATCAGTTTTTCGCCGTTCGAAGTGACTTCTGCGATGCGCGCCTTGATGTACTTGACCTTGAATTCTTCCTGGCTGCGCCAGTAGTACTTGGTTTCGTACAGGCCAAAGGTGCGGATGTCCATGTAGTAGATGTACACGTGGCAATCGGGTATCTCTTCGCGAATTTCCATGGCGAGGTTGGCCGAGACGGTGCAACAGATCTTGGAGCACCACTCACGGCCGATCTGCCGGTCACGTGAGCCGACGCACAGCAGAATGGCCACGCGGCTTGGTTTGCGGCCGTCGGAAGGGCAGCGCACACCGTTGCCAGAAGAAATCATCTGCTCCACCTGGGCCGTGGTCACCACGTCCGGGTAGGTTCCAAATCCCCATTCCGGCTTGTTGTGCGAGTCGAAATGCGTGAAGCCGGTGCACAGGATGGCGCTGCGGACTTCAAGACTTCTGCCGTTCGAGAGGCCGGCGTTGAAGTGTCCCGGTTCACCGCTGAAGGAAGTCACCGTCGCGCCGGTGATCACTTCAACCTCCTCGCAATGCGAGATGCGGTCGACCATCCCGCCAATGGCGTCCCTGGCCCATTCACCGGAAGGCACCAGCTTGGCATAACCCGAAAGGATCGGCGCCCCTCCAAGCTGGGCTTCTTTCTCCACCACGATACATGGTTGGCCGACACAGGCCAGTGCATGGCTGGCAGCAAGGCCGGACGGGCCGCCGCCTACAATCAATACGGGTTTTGACATGGGCCTATGCTCTTCATTTGTTATGCTCTTTAATTTTGTACCGGGTTTAATACCGTCCTACGCCGCTGCGCTTGGCGCAATAGCCTTGAACCCGGGGCCCGAGGTAATGGCCAGCCGCGGGTCGTACAGGCTGTCGAATCTACCGGCCGCGACCTCTTTCAGATAGGCCTCGAACTCGGCTTTCTTGGCCTGCCAGTCGATGCCGAGTTTCTCCATCAGGGTTTCGGTGGCCGAAGCATGCCAGTGCGACTGCACGATCTTGTAGGGATGGGCGCCGCATACCAGCGCCGCGTATTGCACATCGGCCAGCACCGGCAGGTTGTAATCCTTGCCAGCCGCCTTGCCAATCCACTGGTTCTTGTCCAGGGTGGTAATGCAGCCCGTGTCGTGGCCGATCATCACATCGGCCCTGGCTTCCTCCACGGCGACCCGGATCTTACGGTCGATGGCAAAGGAGCGGGTGAACTCGCGCTCGGAGATGATGTGGCGGAAGCCAAACCCGCAGCAGTCATACCAGGTTGAGTAATCGATCACCTGGGCGCCCAGCGCTTCCATCAGGCCGGTCGAAACCGCGACCCGGTTGCCGCCAAGGATCTTGTCGTCGTAGATCGCATCCTGCGGCACCATCTTGTAGACATGGCAGGCCGGATGGATGGTGGCCCGGATCTGGCTGCTGTCAATTTGCTGCCGCTGCGCAATCTCGCCGCGCATCATGTGCGCCCATTCGGAATAGTGCACGACTTCTTCGGGAATCAGCAGTTTGCCGTCCACCAGCCGGCCCAGCTTGGCGAGGATCTTCTTGACGCTCTCGCGCAGCGTGGCCGACTGCAGCAGGTAGGAACGCACTTCCTTGTAATTGCCAAACGAGGTGCCGCAATGCACCAGCGGATAGTAATATCCGTCGGGCAGCCCCTGGGCGCGGGCGGACACATAAGCCTGGTGGAAATTGCGCAGGAATACGGCCGACAGGCTTTCGAGGTTGCCAATGCCGGACCCGTGATAATTCCAGGCGGTGCAGGAGGTCTGGTCGGTTTCATCCAGGTATGTGATGTCCAGTTGGTTCATCAACCACAGCAGGGAAGCCGGGTACCCCGGGATATTGCCGCACTGGCCACAGGACTTGTGGTGCCACAGCTGCGTGGTCGGGATTTTCTTGTCCCAGCCGTAAATGGTCTTAGCCACCCGCGGCTGGTGTTCATCGCGCACCCGGTGAACGACGATTTCACCCTCTTTTTCCAGTTGCCACATGATGTCGCGCACGTCTTCGACACGATCCTTGTTGACTTCCATGGTGCGCTTGTCGATCACCTGCTCAACCCAGGCGGTGGCAGTGCGGGCGTCATGCGGACTGAGCCTGGCATCGCGCCACTCGGCGCCGTGCCCGGTGAAGCGTTCGTTGTTGTCATTGCTCATTGTGTTCTCTCCAGGTAATTCCAGTTTTTAGGAGGATCAATCGCGCGCTACACCCTCGGGAACTCCTACAAAAGCAGCCAATCCTCTCACTCGTCTTGGTCCTCTTGCGAATCTTTCCAGTCTTCCAGGTCTTCGCGCTTTTCATCCATGATGTCGACGATCACGTCGTAGAGGTTTTCGTCGATGGTTTCGAGCTGTTTGAGCACCCCGGTTTCTTCCCAGATGGTGTACAACTCCACCGAGGTCGTCAGGTTGACCTCCCAGGCGGTCTTGGTGGTGTTGAGTGTTGGCATGGGTATGGCCTTGCGCAATATGTCCAGCGGGGCGCTGATCTTTGACACATTTGGGCCCCAGTCGGCAAAGCCGTCGGCCGTGATCATGTCGGGCGAGAGCTGATTGCCGGTTGAAATCAATTTCAGCATCACGCGACTGAATGGGCGCAAGACGTTTTTCGCCGACTCCATGCCGTGCTTGATGGCAGTTTCCCGCATCAGCATGATCAGGCCACCCGGAGAGTTCTCGAACGGGCAGCGGGCGGCGCAGGTGTAGCACTGGGCGCAGGCCCAGATTTTTTCCTGCATCGCGTCGTAGATGCCCTCGAGGTTCTCCGTCCACAACAGCTGGACGATTTCGCGCGGGCTGAAGTCATAGTAGTGCGCCGCGGGGCAGGTGGCGGTGCAAATTCCGCAGTTCAGGCAACCATTGAGTTCGTGGTCATAGCGGATGTCCGACTGGATATCCTTGAAGATTTCCTCGAGCTTGTCGCGCGCGACCACCGGCGCGTCCGAAACCGGGTCGCCGATGAAAGTCTGCACTCGAGTGTGTTCGGTATGCGCCATCTCACTCCGTGGCCGGCCGTGGGCCGGGTCAAACCGATCTCAATAGGTCAAAACCTTGCAGTCTTCTTCCATGATCTCGCCGATCAGGTGCGCACCGCCGACGATTCCTTCGCATTCCGGAATCAGGTCATCCGGCGTCATGTCGAACAGGTCAAGGTTGGGAGAGCAGCAATAGAATTTCACCCCGGCTTCGTGCGCATCCTTGATAAAGTCATATACCGACTTGGGAGAACCTTCCTTTATGAACAACTTTTCCGCCACGCCTTTTTTCATCAGCCGCCCGGAAGTCGCTGTGCAAATCACGTCGACCTCGTAATCCATGGCCGCCGCCACGCTGGCCTGGAAAATAGGTGCGCCGAGCTCCTCGCCATTTCGCGTATCGGTGTTGGCCATGACGATAATCAATTTTTGCGCCATCGTTAATTCATCCCAAGCAATGCATTATCTATATTACGATAATCTAATGTAAAGTGCGAACCGAGGTAAAAAACTACCCCTCGGCCAATAATTCTATGGGTATATGCCGCCCGATTCGCATCAGTCCGGTCAATTGGATGATCCCGGTCATGATCGGCACCAGGGCGTCTTCGATTTCGCGTGCCACCAGCCGAAGTTTTTCCAGTTCCGGCGCCGGCTTGTCCGGGCACTCCTCGAACTCCATGATCAGGTCCTCGGCCATCGCGGTCTTGAACCCGGGGTGGCCAGTGAAACCCAGGGCATTTTCACCCACCTGGAAAATCGCCGGAGCACCGGACTCGTCGACTGCCAGGATGACCGCGTCGTAAGGCGGTTGCGGAAGGTCCCGCATGTAGGTCACCAGGGGAAAACGCTCGGGCAGGTAGCCCTTGAGGGCATCGTCCCGCACCCGCCGGCCATCGCCAACGTGGAAGCGCAGCGGGGCGGCAACGGAACTCCCACCGGCGGCGATGGCCAGCACCTGGGCGCCAAGGCCGATCCCGATCACCGGCCGGCCTTGTTGCAGGCAGTCGCGGGTCAAAGCGATTTCGGCTTGCAGGGTGGGGACGTCGCGGCCTCCAGCGCTGCCCCATGGGCCGCCGCCAAGCAGGACCAGGCCATCGGCGGGGTCAGCCGGCCCCGGAAGCCGCCCCTGTTCCGTGAAGGGGCGAAAATAGTGGAAACGGATGCGCCGGCCTTCAAAGTGATCCTCCATCAGCCCGAGGTAATCGGCCGAGGTATGCTGGATGACATTGAGCGAATTCAAGGCTCTTTACCCGAGGCTGCCCCAGCGTGGCGGGACGCCAGGGCATTTTCCAGCGAACAGATGAAATCTTCGGGTGTCACCGACAATACGTCCAAGCTGGTGGTGGCAAAAAACTCCCGCGCAGTAGCGCCGATGTCACCCACGTTAACCCGCCGCAGGCTGGCCTCAAGGTCGTAGACGACGCGCGGCGGCGTAACGAAAAAATCCCCGGTAATCAGCGCTTCCCGAACGGTGTTGTGGGCCGGGCCTTCGAGCCGCAGGTAAGAGCGGATGGTCCCACCTGCACCCGTATGCTCGCCCGCGAGAATGCCGGACGCCAGATCTGGCTGGTCGATTTCGTTGACAAAATCCTCGGTGCCGATTTCCTCGCCGAACAGTTGCTGGCCGCGCGCACGTTCAGCCTCGGTCAGGTCGGCTTCGGCCACGGTGAGATCCAAGCGCGCCGCAAAAGCCCTGGCCAGCACCTGCTGGATGGTGCTGAGCGTGGGCGTGGCCTCACCCAGCAGTTCCCGCAACGTCACGACCCGCTGGGCAGCCGAACCAAGGCTGCGTTTCTCCAGCTTGGCTTGCGGCACTCGCAGGGCGGAGACCATCAGCTGCGGGTTCATGTCCACCAGCACGGTGCCCTGGAAAAACAGGGTATCGCCGTCGAAAAAACCCCCGGTACCGCTGATCTTGCGCCCGCCGACTTCGATGTCGTTGCGCGGGCGGTAGGCTGCCTCAACGCCAAGGGTGCAGAGCCCCGCGGCGGCGGCTTCGCACATGGCGCGGGTTACGTCGGCCAGGTTGACTTTCCCCAAGGTCCTGCGACTGATCACAATCTCCCAACCCAGTTGGCCCGGGTCGAGAAAAATTGCCCCGCCGCCGGTGATACGCCGGGCCGTGCCAATACCGTTTGCGTGGCAGTAATCCAGGTCGAGTTCCTGCCCCAACGCCTGGTGACGGCCGACCAGCGCCGTGGGCGGGAAGCGCAGAAAACGCAGCGTGTCCGGCGACTGCCCGGCCTGGTGGGACTCCACCAGCGCCTGCCCCAGTGCAATATTCAGCCGCCCTTCCAGGACGCCAGTGTCTAACACCCTGAGCGCATTCGTCACAGTGCCAATCCCGTCATTCCAGACGGCTCCGCCACTACCCACCGTCATTCCAGACTGCCGAGGGCAGGTCTGGAATCCAGTATTGGAACTTCTGGATCCCACGCCTTTGCTGCGCAAAGGCTGGGATGACGAAGGGGGATTGCTGCGCAAGTCCTGGGATGACGTCTTTCATGGGTCCCGCCGGTGGGGAATGTCCGGTAGCGGCTTGAGTTGCTTGCGTATCCTGCGGATGTCTTTGGGCTCTGGCTGGAACGGGTAACTGGCGATGTCGCTGGGTGGGGAGTCGCCGTAGGGCCGGTCACAGGCGGAGATGTCTTCCTGGAACTTGCCCGGGCAGCCGGAGGTACGAAAGGCCAAACCCTGGTCGATGATGGCATCCAGCTCCTGGGCCGGAAGACTGAAGTCGATGACACGCCCGTGCTCATCAAAGCGCATGTGTTCCACCCGGGCACCGCAGTAGTCCAGCAGGTAGCGGCCCAGCTGCACGCGCCGCCATTGATCACGCGGCGTGGCCGGCAGATGGTCCATCAGCGAGCCCTTTTCGGGGAAGAAGCAGAACATGTGGCTATGCCCGCCGAGATCAACCAACTGCTGCACCAGTTGCAGCACGTCGTGCTCGGTTTCGCCCATGCCGACAATGATGTGGGCGCCGAATTTTTCCGCGCCAAATATGTCCCGCGCGTCCATGAGGATTTCCCAGTACTTGCTCCACTTGTGCGGCGACTCCACGCCCTTGCCGCGCGTACGGTCGAAGAGTTCGGGGGTGGCGGCGTCCAGCGCCACGGTGAAAATGTCAGCCCCGAGGTCCCTGAGTAGTTGGACGTCTTCACGCTGCATCGTGGTCGGGTTGGACAGGATGGACACCGGTATGGTGTCGGGATCGATCCGGGCGGTCCACTTTTTCAGCACCGAGACCGTGTCGTCATCGGAACGCGGATGCGTGATCATGGAGATGCACATGCGGTGAAAAGGGCTGTTCGCACCATCGCTGGCGACTTTCTCAACCACGGCGTCCATGGGCACCGCCGGCCAATCGACGCGGATGAAGTTGCGGTCGGCGTAGTCACGCTCTGCTTCGCGGTGACGAGCCAGGCCGCAGTAGGCGCAGTTTGCGCGGCAGCCTTCGGGATAGGTCAACAACAGGTTCAGGCAGCGGGTACAGGAACAGCGGTACATGCGCCCGGTGGCCACGCCCAGCGTGATGGCCGCCGCGGTCGACATTTGCACATACTCGGGGGAGCGCATGTGCGGGGTGAGGATGTTGTAATCGGGGCGGTACACGCCCTGCGGCGCGACGTCCTGGTTCTTCACCCGGGCGCCATTGCGGAATTCGCGTGGAGTCTTGCCCGGCGCGCGCGGTTGCATCAGGTCAAAGGGATTGTAATCCAGGCCGCCGGGTGCGCTGGCTGCCGGCTGTGTTCCTTGGGGTTTTACGCAACTCACTATTTCCAACTCCCGGGTCGTAGCCCTCGTTTCTCAATTGGCGGCAGTAGCACTGCTGTTCCACTTATTTCTGTTTGCAAAAGTACGACGGCGTTGGAAACATGAAATCTGGTGCTGGCTGGCCGCCAAGGGGGTGCACCATCTCCCTTCAGGACACGCCGTAAACCCATCCCTGGGGGCTCGGATGAAACTTCCCTGTTTCATACGGTCCTGAAGGAAAATACTGCACCCCCTCGGCTGCTGCGTCGCGGAACCGAACGCCAAATGCCCTGCCCAGCCTTTTGCCGCTGACCAGGTTTTGTTCACGCCGCACAACTGGTGCGCCGCAGCGTCGCCAGGCTGTCGCCAAGCTTGATCGAGCAGCAGGCATGCGCCTGGTGAAACGGCCGGCCAATGACATCCGCCACGGCCACCGCGCCGTCGGCGGGAAAGGCGATGCCATCCAGCCCGGCCATGACCGCATAGGCGTCCGTGACGCGTTTATGCATGCCCGGCGGCCTGGCGCAACCCAGCAACACGTGCCGGTCGGCCAGGCGCTGCCGCGCTTCCAGGAAAATGCGCCCCACTTCAGCGGTATCCGGCGTTACGAAGGTTCCCGGTCGCGCATAGAAGGGCATGATGACCACCAGCACCAGCGCCCTGGTGTCATGGCGGCTCAGGATGTCCAGCGCGTTGGCTTCGCCGAGGATGCGGCCATAATGCAGGCCGATCACGATGTGCGGTGAAACCTGCATCGAGGTAGCACACAAGGCTGCCAGGGTGGCTTCGAAATCCTCCACCGGGCGGTCGAGGTGATAGACCTCGCGAATGGTTTCCTGCGCACCGATGATGTCCAACATGGCGGTATCCACCCCGGCGGCCTCCATTTCCCTGGCGCCGGCTTCGTCGGTCAGCGCGGTATGGATGGCGATGCGCAGGTGCGGGAAGTCGCGCTTGAGTTTTTCCACCACTGGGTAGAAACGCGAATAGCGGATCTCGTTGCGTTTGTTTGACCCACCGGAGAGCAGAAAACCCTGCAGGTCTTCGCGCGCAATGAGTTCGCGCACTTTGCGGTCCAGCATGGCCGGATTCGTCGCCGGTATCATTGGCTCGAGGATTCTGGCCTCGCAGTGTTTGCACATCAGCGCGCAGCCGCCGGCAGTAATGGAAAACGCCGGAAAGCTGTTCTTGCCGCAACTTTGCAGCTCACTGCTTTCGTATTCCTTGAAAGTCGGGGTGGAAAAACGCACCATGCGTCCGGCGTGCAGGCCTGCCCGCCGCTCCATGGCGTCCACCAGCGCGGAGTCAAAATTCCCGTCCTCAAGGGCTTCAATCCGTTGTATTGCTTCAAGCCAGGCCATGTGGGTTATCCCGTATGGTCACCAGGGTTGTATCGCTCAGGCCCTGATCCAGGAGTCATTGCAGCACACGGTCGACCAGTTCAACAAGTTGCGGGCGCAGCTCGGCCTGATTCGAATCATCTGCCAGGGTCGAAAACCACGCCGGATCGATGTCCCCTTCGTCAACGAGTTCACATTCCAATCCGCGCAACAGCTGCTGCGCCGCCGGGGGCAAGTTGACCGGCAGGCGCTCGCCGCGGAGCAGGCCCCACAAGCCCGTCCAGCACCGCGCCACGGTCCATGGGTTGTACCCACCACCGCCCAGGATCACGACCCGCGGGCTGTGCGCCATCAGGTCAGTCACGGCGCGCCACAAGGCGCCATTGCTGAGCTCCATGCCGGACAGGGGGTCGCCGGACAAACCGTCCGCACCGCAGGTAATCACCAGCGCCTCCGGCGTAAAGTTCCGCGCCAGCGGCAGCACCGCTCTCTGCATCACGTAATCCAGCTCATTGTCGTTGAAGCCACGCGGCACGGGCAGGTTGCGCGCGCGGCCCTGGGCCCGGTCGTCCACCGCGCCGCTGTAAGGCCAGCGCCCCGCCTCGTGGACGGACACCGTGAACACGCGGGTATCCGCTGCGAATGCATCCTGCACACCATCCCCGTGATGCGCGTCCAGGTCAACATACATGACGCGCCGCAGGCCGTGCTGCAGAAAAGTCAGCAGCGCAAACACCGGGTCATTGAAATAGCAGAAACCGCTGGCGCGGTCGGGGCGGCCGTGATGCGTACCGCCGGAAGGGTGGAAGGCCACTGCGCCGGACAGGGCCAGCTCGGCCGCCTTGATGGAGCCACCAACGGTGGTGGCGGCACGCTCGAACAAGCCGGGAAACAGGGGGTTCGCCATGGTGCCGAAGTGATAGCGCTCGCGCACCTCGCGGCTGACCCGGCCACTGGCATCGGCCTGCCTGAGCGCCGCGATGTAGTCCGCGTGGTGAAACATGGCCAGAGTGCTGTCGCCTGCCGGCGCAGAGACGCACAGGGACGCGGAATTCAGCCAGCCCAGCCGTTCGCACAGTTCCATGACCGCAGCGATGCGCGGACCCGACAAAGGGTGGTGCCGGCCGAAGGCCGGCAACCGGTAAATGTCGCTGCCCACGAACAGGGCCGGGCGCCGGGAACCCTGCGGTGCCGGTGAAGGCATGGCGATGGCGCTGGATGTCAGGGACATTTCAAATGTTGATCCGGCTCAATTCCCGCGAACTGGTGTATTGCCCGCCTCGAACAGGAATTATAGTATTCGATTTAACTAATAAATAAAATTTGTATATACTCGATGCGAGTCGTTAACCCTGCCCGTCGCTTGGGAGAATGGAGTACCAGCATGTCGAACGGAACCAAGAGCATGTCCATCATCGTCACCAAGGGTACCCTGGATTGGGCCTATCCACCGTTTATCCTGGCCACCACGGCTGCTGCCATGGGTCTTGAAGTCACCATGTTTTTTACCTTTTACGGTTTGCCGCTGCTGCTCAAGGATCTCGACCTGAAACTGTCCTCACTGGGAAACCCGGCAATGAAAATGCCGATGATGGGGGCGCACATGGGCATGCCAAACATCGTCTCGATGATTCCAGGCGTCGACCGGGCTGCATCGAAAATGATGAAAAACCTGATGGCCAAGAAAGGTGTCGCCAGCATCCAGGAGTTGCGTGACCTGGCGATCGAAGCCGATGTCCGCATGATCGCCTGCCAGATGACGATGGATTTGTTCGAATACACCCTGGATGACATGATCAAAGGCCCTGAACTGGGTGGCGCGGCCACGTATATAGAGGCGGCAACAAAGTCCGATATCAACTTGTTTATTTAGGAAGACACCATGGCTGACCATTTACTCGACGCAAAGGGCCTGAACTGCCCGCTACCCATTCTGAAAGCCAGGAAAGCACTAAAGGACATACCCGCAGGCGGCACGCTGGAAATTCTTTCAACCGACCCTGGTGCCGTGGCCGATTTCCAGGCGTTTTGCCGCACCACCGGCAACGAGTTGCTGGAGCATGGCGAAGCAGGCGGCGTGTATCGCTTCGTCCTGAAGAAGACCGCCTGATCGCGTTTCAGGCATGTCTGTACCGGCACGCGATGGCGGGCCCGGACGGCTCAGCAAATCCGCGGCAGCGGATCTTCTTCCAGGTCTTCCAGCAGGCGCTCACCACCGATGCGGGTCTGCAGTACGGTGTGTGCTTCACCGGCTTCGATCCGACCGAGGATTGCAGCATCCGCACCGTCGGGCAGTTCGCGCCAGGCCTCAAGCAGGTTCTGCGCCTGGGCTGCGGCGATGACCGCCACGACACGGCCTTCACAGGCCAGGTAGTACGGGTCATAGCCCAGCATCTCGCATACCATGCGCACCGAATCCCTGACCGGCACTTGCGACTCATC
>DATDPS010000071.1:0-13916 GCA_035292625.1 Lysobacterales bacterium
CAGCACGAAATAGATCAGCCACAAAACGCGGGCCGTTTGGGCGATTCGGGGCGTCAGCTTGTCCTGTTTGGTCACGCCGGATGATTCCGCGCGGTAGAGCTGCATGCCGCCCACGCGCAACAGCGGCAGGATTGCCACCGCCAGGACGATGATTCCCATGCCCCCCAGGAACTGGAGCTGCTGTCGATGGTAGAGGATCGACGGTGGCAAATGCTCCACGCTGGCGAAGATGCTGGCCCCGGTGGTGGTAAACCCTGACAGTGACTCGAACAAGGCATCGGTCAGGTTGATATGCACGCCGATGATCAGCGGCAGCGCGCCCACCATGCCGAGGATAATCCAGAACAGGGTGACGAAGAGGAAACCGTCGCGCACGAACAATTCATCGCGCACCTTGCGGTTGAACCACCATAAAACCAGGCCGGCTGCCAGGGTGATGAGCAGTGACTCGCCGAAAACATCGGCCAGACCATCACGGAACCAGAGCGAGACAGCGATCGACGGCAGGAAGCTCAAGCTGTACAGCATCAGCAGCACGCCAAACAGTTTCGCGATGACGGACACCCGCACCCGTTTTACGGCACGTTTCGGAGGCTTACGGCCGAGCGCATGCACGGCGCTGGAGGGTGTGGAATTCATGGTACAGGCTGCGTTTAAGTGCTTATATCAGAAGCATCGCGATTATCAGCGACTCACCGAACCCGGTTACATAAAAAACACCGAAACGTGATGGAGATTTTAGGTCTAGAATCAGGCCCGGAACCCCGATCAGGATCGATCAGGCGGGGCATTGTAGCAAACAACGGATTGACGTGTGTAACAGGACCAGCAACCAGCTCACTGACAGCAACGAACATGAAAACCTGCGAAACACTCATCGACGCCATCGGCGATACGCCGCTGATCCGCTTGCGCAAGGCCTCCGAGGTAACGGGCTGCACCATCCTGGGCAAGGCGGAGTTCATGAACCCGGGCGGCTCGATCAAGGACCGCGCGGCCAAGTACATCATCCTCGATGCGGAGCAGCGTAATGCAATCCGGCCTGGTGGTGTTGTTGTCGAAGGCACGGCCGGTAATACCGGCATCGGCCTGGCCCTGGTGGGGAATGCCCGTGGCTACCGCACGATCATCACCATCCCGGAAACCCAGAGCCGAGAGAAAAAAGATGCGCTGCGCTTGCTGGGCGTCGAATTGCATGAAGTGCCTGCGGTGCCCTTCAAGAACCCGCAAAATTACGTTCACGTCGCGGCACGCCTGGCGGCCGAGCTCGGTAGAACCGAAGCAAACGGCGTGCTGTATGCCGACCAGTGGGAAAACCTCGCCAATGCGGAGGCGCACTACCGTACCACCGGGCCCGAAATCTGGCGGCAGACTGATGGAACGATCGATGCCTTCTGTTGCTCCATTGGCACGGGCGGCACGATTTCCGGCGTGGGGCGCTATCTGAAGGAAAGGAGCGCGGATATCGTCATTGCCGTGGCCGACCCGCTTGGCTCGTGCATGTACAACTACTTCAAGCACGGCGAGTTACGTTCCGAAGGCAACTCGATCACCGAGGGGATAGGGCAGGGTCGGGTTACGGCCAACATAGCCAGTGCCCCGGTGGACGAGGCTTTCCAGATTCCGGATGAAGAGGCCTTGCCGGTGGTGTTTGACCTGCTGGCTGAGGAGGGACTGTGCCTGGGCGGTTCCAGCGGCATCAATGTTGCGGCTGCCATACGCCTGGCCCAGGAGATGGGGCCGGGCCACACCATCGTCACCGTTTTGTGCGATTCCGGTACGCGCTACCAGACGAAACAGTTCAACCCGGTCTTCCTGCGCGAAAAGGGCCTGCCGGTGCCGGCCTGGCTGGACCAAGGGCCATAGGAGCTGGCCGGACATCAAGCCATAAGGGTTGGATAGATGGATGTGCAGCGGGTACCCCGTCATTCCAGAGTTGCGATCATCCTTTCCAACTGTCATTCCAGAGTTTGCACAGCAAAGCTTTGGAATCCAGTTATGCGTTCAATGTTGGTGCTGGATTCCAGACGCGCCTGCGGCGGTCTGGAATGACGGGGTGGCTTAGCGGCGGTCTGGAATGACGGGGTGGCTTAGCGGCGGTCTGGAATGACGGAAGGGGTTTTTACGTCGAACTGCACCCGATCGCGGCTTACGTGGATAAAGCCTCAGCCAGGTCGCGCAGCAGTTTCGCGCCATCGCCGCGCCAGGCGCTGCCGTGCATGCACGCCAGCGTGCCTGGTTTGCCCAGCGCCAGCTTTTCCAACAGCGCACGCGCATTGCGGGTGTGGGAGAAGTAATCCATCCGCTGGCGAAAAACCTCGCTGGGGCCAAGGATATCCCCCTCCGTGATGGCGGGAAGCTCGGCGCCGCCCCCCTGCGTGAACAAATCGCCGCAGAACAAGGTGGAGGTCTGTTCCTCCATCAGGAAGCCGCATTCCCACGCATGCGGCAGGTGGGGGGCGTCGAACCAGCGCACAGTGTGTGTCCCGAGGGAGATCGCCTCGCCATCAGCCAGCGCCCGGGGCGTCCGGTCCGCCAGATCGCCGATGGATACCATGGCGGCAACGCTGCTGCACAGAGGTGCGGCTTGCGGCGCCGCGGCCAGCCATTCATTGAGCGAACCACACTCGTCGGCTTCCACGTGCGAAAACGAAATATGGCGAAGCCGCTCGACCGGCATCAGGTACGCCACCGCTTCATGCACGAGCGGAAACATCTTCCGCGGGCCGGTGTGGAACAGCAGGGCATCATCATCGACCACGAGATACTGGTTGAACGAGAACCAGGCTTTATTCTCGAACTGCACCGGCGTATTGATGCGGTAGATCCCATCAGTAATTTCGTGCACATTGGTGCCGGACTGGCTATTGGTAACGGTCATTAAATGTTCTCCGCGCGGCTGTGAAGGGCAGTGGCCGGCAAAGCCAGCTTACATTGGGCTTGCAGGCACGGCCGACCATCCCTTGTCATCGACGATCATAGCAAAGAGACGGTCTGCAAATACCTACCACGATCAGGGGCCCCTTAATGTTGTCGAGGGCAATTGTACGCAGCATCGCATAAGGATTAATGAGTGGTGAACGGGCAGTTTTCCAAATACATGAGCTTTCGCGCTATAAAGTTTATGACGCTCACTTTTGTCTTGATCGTACTTGTTGCTGGCCTGGGCATTTGGTATGCGGAAAGACCGGTCAGGAGCCTGAAACTGGACACCACTCAGTTGGAGGTGCGGGTCCTGTTAAGAAACCTGGAAATACCATGGGACATGGATTGGTCCGGCGACGGTTGGATCTGGTTTTCGGAGAAGAAAGGGAGAATCAGCCGGTTTTCGCCTGAATCGGGCGAATTGCAGGAAATTCATTTCATCGAGGAAGTCCATCAGTCCCCTGATAATTCCGGTTTGCACGCGCTGGCACTTCACCCGGAGTTTCCAAAGGTCCCCTATGTGTACGTTTATTACACCTATGCGCCTGACAAAGGCCGATTTGTCAGGTTCAGTTTCGATTCCTCGACAGGGTTGCTGGAAGAAAGAACGGTGTTATTAGACGAGCTCCCAGCCTCTTTCACCCACAATGGTTCTCGTATCGTATTTTCGCCAGACCATAAGCATTTGTATCTTTCACTGGGTGATGCTCTTCACGCTGAATCGGCACAGGACCTGAACGAGTTTTCCGGGAAAATCCTGCGATTGAATGTGGATGGCAGCATCCCGGTCGACAACCCGTTTCCCGATAGCCCCATCTGGAGCTATGGACACAGAAACCCACAAGGGCTTGTCCTGGCCAGTAACGGCCACTTGTACAGCTCTGAACATGGTCGAAGTGATGATGATGAACTCAATTTGATAAAAAAAGGCAAAAACTATGGCTATCCCAATGTGCAAGGCTTTTGTGATTCCCGGGAGGAAGAAGACTATTGCAGGCGCCATGAAGCGAAGGTCCCACTGAAGGTTTGGTCTCCAACCTTTGCTGTTTCAGGGATAGCGTATTACGACCATGCCGCCATACCTGAATGGCAAAATTCCATCCTGATAACATCCCTCAAAAATTCCCGGGTAAAAGCGGGGAAGCGTCTCCAGATGCTAAGGCTGAACAAGGAAGGAGACAAAATAATCGGGACGACGGATTATCTGGTCAATACATTTGGCAGATTGAGAGAGGTCATGACCACCCCGGACGGCCGGATTTTCATTTTTACCTCAAACCGGGAACTTAACTCCAATGGACCCCGCTTCCCCTACCCGGGCGATGACAAACTGATCATGCTGCAAAGGAAATAACGCAGAACTGGCGTCGTTCTGCGGTGATATACCGGGCACTGGAACGGCAAAAGAAAACAGGAACCGCGACATTCCGCTAAGTTCCTGTATTTATTCCTGAATTTGGCTCCCCGGGTCGGATTCGAACCAACGACCTAGTGATTAACAGTCACCCGCTCTAACCGACTGAGCTACCGGGGAAGAGATCTTGAGGCGCGGTATTTTCGGTGCTTTGCCAGGGTGAGTCAAGGACGGCTTGACCGGACGGCACGACTCAAGCGTCGCCGGACGGGCAATAAAGAGCGTCTGTTTCCGGCGCTTCATCACGGCGGATGCGGCCGAGGTTGGAGATCACCAGCTTGCGCGCCTGTTCCGGGCCGCGTATGTCGCAGAAGGTGATGCTGGTATTGCTGCCGGGTGCGCTGCCATTGGGGTAGAAGCGCAGATTGGAGCGCCCCGAATTGCTCTGCACCTGTATTTGCTCGAGACCCGCCTCCGAGCGTTGCAGGCTGTCCTGGTCCGGCTGGTACTGGCGGTCACCGTTGCTGTCACTGAAAACGATCCAGCCGCGGCTCCAGTCGTTGATGCCCGAGCAGCCGACGCTGCCGTCACCGGGGCACACCACCACATAGGCGTTGAGATGGATCGCTTCATGCCGCGCCAGTTCCAGTTGCGTGTGCAGCGCGTTCATGGCCGCGCTCATGCGCTGGCGCAGGCCAAAATCCTGCAGGGCGGGAACACCCAGCACCAGCAGGATGGCGGCGATGGCGACCACCATGAGCAATTCCAGGCCGGTAAAACCGTTGAAGGTGGATTGGGGCAGGGTCGTGCGCTGCGGGTTCATGGCACTACCGTATGCCGCCCAAGCCAGCCGTGGCAGAGGCAAAAGGCTCTGCGTGCTGTCGGAAATAAACCCGGCAAGCAGCCGGTCGCTGGCGGCCTGCCAGCGGCTTGCGTCTATCAGACAGCAGGATGAAGCTGAGGGCGGCTTCGGTCCAGCGCGACGCTCACCGCGCCATGGATGCGGCCGACGGCCGCTGCAAGATACTCCTTGCTGGCGGCAAACGAGAGACGCAAATGGCCTGGCGCGCCGAAAGCTGAGCCAGGTACCGTGGACACCCCCGCTTCTTCGAGCAGCCAGGCCGCCAGTTCGACGTCGTCGCGCAGCGTGCCTGACTGGTCAAGGAAGCCCTGGAAGGACGGAAAGGCGTAAAACGCACCCTCGCATTCAGGACAGTCGACCCCCGCTATGGCGTTCAGCTCCTTGCGGAAATATGCATAACGGCCGCGGAATTCGCACCGCATCTGTTCGACGCAATCCTGTGGCCCATCCAGGGCGGCCGTGGCTGCCGCCTGGGAGACGGAACTGGCACAGGATGTGGTTTGGCCCTGCACCTTGCGCATGGCCCGGATCACGTCCTCCGGGCCCGCGGCGTAGCCGATGCGCCAGCCGGTCATGGCGTAAGCCTTGGACACACCGTTGATCACCACCGTGCGGTCCGCCAACTGGGGGCAGGCATTGAGCAAAGTGCGGTAGGGGCCGTTACCCCAGTAGATGTGCTCATAGATGTCATCGCAGGCGATGAACACCTTGGGGTGCTCCAGCAACACGGCGCCCAATGCCGCGTATTCGGCTGCCGAATAGACCTTGCCGGTGGGGTTGGATGGAGAGTTGAGGATCAACAGCCGGGTGTTGTCATTGATGGTGTTCTGCAGCTGCCGGGCGGTGATCTTGTAGTCATGCTCCGGGCCGCCGCACAGGATGGCGGGGTCTGCATCGACGAGTTTGACCATGTCCGGGTAAGACACCCAATAAGGGGCCGGCACGATCACTTCATCATCGGGATTGAGTAGCGCAACCAACAGGTTGTACAGGCTCTGCTTGGCGCCGTTGGATACCAGTATCTGCCCCGCCTCGTAGTCGAGTTCGTTGTCGCGGCGGAACTTGCCGATGATGGCCTGTTTCAGCTCGGGCGTGCCATCGACCGGGGTGTATTTGGTCTGGCCTTTGCGGATGGCCTTGATGGCCGCTTCCTTGATGTGTTTGGGCGTATCGAAATCGGGTTCACCAAAGCCCAGTGAAACGATGTCCTTGCCCTGGGCTTTCAACTCCATGGCGCGCATGCTGACCATGATGGTAGCCGATGGCTTGATCTGCTCGACCCGGTTGGAAATTCTCGACATGTGGTTGCCCCGTTTGCTGAAGACCGATAGTGCCATCATACGGTTGCCCGTGTCGATGTATCTGCCCGCTAGGGTTGCTGGCATAGCCGGCTGCCGGCGATTACGGGGTACAATCCACAATTTGCCTTGCCGTACTCAAGACGGCAGCTCGATGAGGCCCTGCCGCCCACAATTCGCATGCCCGAAAAACCCGCCAAACAATTCATCCTGCACAGCGATTTCCAGCCGGCCGGAGATCAGCCACAAGCCATCAGGGCCCTGATCGAAGGCCTCGAAGCCGGACTGGCGCACCAGACCCTGCTGGGAGTGACCGGCTCCGGCAAAACCTTCACCATCGCCAACGTGATCCAGCAGTTGCAGCGGCCTACCCTGGTGCTGGCACCCAACAAAACCCTGGCGGCGCAGCTGTATGGGGAATTTCGCGAGTTCTTCCCGGGCAACGCGGTGGAGTATTTCGTTTCCTACTACGATTACTACCAGCCCGAAGCCTACGTGCCGTCTTCGGATACCTACATCGAAAAGGATGCGTCGATCAACGAGCACATCGAACAGATGCGCCTGTCGGCAACCAAGGCCCTGCTGGAGCGGCCGGACGTAATTATCGTGGCCACGGTATCGGCCATTTATGGCCTGGGTGATCCCACCCAGTACCTCAGCATGGTGCTGCACCTGTCGCGCGGCGAAAGCATCAACCAGCGCGCCATCCTGCGCCGCCTGGCCGAGATGCAATACAGCCGCAACGATATGGAATTGCGCCGCGGCACTTACCGGGTGCGCGGCGACATCATCGATATTTTTCCCGGCGACGAAGAAAGCCAGGCCATCCGCGTAGAGTTGTTTGACGAAGAAGTCGAGTCGATCTGCATGCTCGATCCGCTCACCGGCGAAATGTTGCGCAAGCTGGAACGCGCAACGGTGTACCCGAAGTCCCACTACGTCACGCCGCGCCAGGTGGTGCTGGATGCCGTGGAATCGATCGCTGCCGAACTCAGGCAACACCTGGAGTTTTTGCGCGAGCGGAACAAGCTGGTGGAGGTGCAGCGCCTGGAGCAGCGCACCCGCTACGACCTGGAAATGATGCTCGAGCTGGGCTACTGCAACGGCATCGAGAACTATTCGCGCCACCTGACCGGCCGCGGACCGGGTGAAGCGCCGCCGACTCTGTTCGACTATCTGCCCGACAACGCCATGCTCGTGCTGGACGAAAGCCACGTGCTGGTTCCCCAACTGGGCGCCATGTACAAGGGCGACCGCTCGCGCAAGGAGAACCTGGTTGAATACGGTTTCCGCCTGCCATCGGCGCTGGATAACCGGCCGCTGAAATTCGAGGAATGGGCCGCCCGGGCACCACAGTCGATTTTCGTTTCGGCCACGCCCCGCGCCTATGAACTCCAACTGTCCGGCGGGGACGTGGTGGAACAAGTGGTGCGACCCACCGGTCTGATCGATCCGCAAGTGGAAGTTCGCCCGGTGACCAGGCAGGTGGACGACCTGCTGTCGGAGATCAACCGCCGCGCAGCCGCCGGGGAGCGGGTGCTGGTAACCGTTCTGACCAAGAGAATGGCGGAAAACCTCACCGAATACCTGGCGGACCACGGCGTGCGCGTACGCTACCTGCACTCCGATGTGGAAACGGTCGAGCGGGTCGAGATCATCCGCGACCTGCGCCTGGGTGAATTCGACGTACTGGTGGGTATTAACCTTCTGCGCGAAGGCCTGGATATGCCGGAAGTATCGCTGGTGGCGATTCTGGATGCTGACCGCGAGGGCTACCTGCGTTCAGACTCCTCGCTGATCCAGACCATGGGCCGCGCGGCGCGTAATCTTCACGGCAAGGCCATCCTGTATGCCGACCGCATGACCGGCTCAATGGAGCGCGCCATAGCGGAAACAGACCGCCGCCGGAACAAGCAGATCAGCTTCAACCTGGAACATGGCATCGTGCCGCGTTCGATTGAAAAGCGCGTGACCGACATCATGCAAGGCGCGCGCGATGAAGCGCCGCGGCGGGGGAGGGGCCGTCGGGTGGCCGAAGGCAGCGGGGAATACGAGTATGTCGGCCCGGGACAACTGGCCAAGGCTGTGGCGGATCTGGAACAAAAAATGTTTCATCATGCGGAGTTGCTGGAGTTCGAACATGCGGCCCGCGTGCGCGACGAAATCACTCGACTCAAGGAACGGGTTCTGCGTACTCCCGAATTACCGGTTTAGCGCCTGATTCTGGATTCCAGACCGCCGCAGGCTTTTAAGACCGTCATTCCAGACCGACGCAGGCTTTTAAGATCGTCACTCCAGACCGACGCAGTCGCGTCTGGAATCCAGTACCGACGTTGAAAGTAAAACTGGATTCCAGAACTTGCTGCGCAATTCTGGAATGACGGTTGGTTGGGGCCGGACTCCCACCCGCTCACCATTCAATATCCAGCCACACCAGGCGATGATCTGAAAATCCGATCAGTTCATGTCCGGCCTGGCCCACTGCCGGCCAAAAAACGCCGCAGCCAGAGACGTTCAATTCCGCCGAAGGCAGCAGGTAGTCCAATCGCAGGTTGCCGGTGAGTTCATCGTTGAAATCGGATGTATCGCTGGCCGGATTCCCACGATGCTGCCGATTCTTGCCGCCTTGCAAACGTGTAGCCTCGCGAGCGCCATTACTGAAGGGGATACAACGGCGGTTGATGCGGGGGTGATCGAGCAATTGGGCCACCGCCCCGGGCATTGAATCCCCGTCCAGCGGATCGGCATTGAAATCGCCAGCAATGACAAAAGGCTGCTCAAGCTTCAGGCCTCCGCCACGGCCCTGATCATCGACCAGGTAAGTGGCGGTTTGCGGTGCCAGATATTCCACCCAGAAGCGGATTTCGTCGAAATTGCGCAGTCCATTGCGGTTTTCCGCGCCGTCGAACACCGGTGGGGTAGGGTGAAACACCAGCAAATGCAGCGGCCTTCCCTCGACGTCGATGGCGACATCCCAGTTGTTCTTCGATGACAATCTTAACTGGTGCCATATCTCGTCCGGATAGTAAACCGTAGCATCCGGGTTCAGCGGCACTCGGGCAGCGGGCAGGCTGGCCCAGGCGAACTTCTGAAAGGTCCTCGACCGCACCGGGTCGACGGGAAAGCGCGACAGCACCAGCATGCCGTACTGGCCGGGAAAAGTGCCGTAACCCCAAGCGTCTTCGGGCTCGCCCAACACGCCATTGCCATTCAGGTCCAGCCCGCTCTCAAGACCTGTGTTGACGCCTGCGCGGTAGTAGTAGGGGTAGTCGATGGCCGCCTGCCCGTGCTGGCTGCGGCCAAGATAATTCCCACGCAACAGGCGCGGTGCATCGACGGCAGGATCGTAATCGAATTCGTTCAAAACCAGGATATCGGGCCGCACCTCCTGGATGATTGCCGCCAGGGCCTGGAGCCGCGTATCGGATTGCTGTTGCAGCGCCTGCGTCAGCTCCCCTTCATGGGATCTGCCCATGGCGACGTTGAACGTGGCCAGGCGTAGCGTTTCCCGGGATTCCCGGTCTTGCAGCGGCACGTGGAGGTTCTCCTGATTAGAGCCACACGCCGAGATCACCAGGGCCATGCAGATCGAGCGCAAACCGGAGCTGATGATGCACAGCAGGGGGTGTTGGGCCAGCATGCCGGTATGATAACCGACAGTGGTGGTCACAAGCTCGAAAGCAAACTACGCATGGGCCCGGTTGAACTCGCCCCTGATATTGGCCTTGGTGTCGAAATTCAATGGCTGGAGACATGGCGGATCATTGCGTCCACCACTCCCGAAGTATTGATTGCCCGCATGGTAATTCCGGGATGTGACGCAGTGAATACGCGGAATACCTCGTCTGCAAAGCCCTGGCCGACATGCTTGACCTCGCGCATGTCCACCAACATGAGGAATTGCACGGCCCCCTGCTGCGAGCGCTGCCCAGACAGCAAGAGGAAACACTCAATCTAGGGCATGATCATGACGCATTCTCGCTCGTTTTTGCTCGTTGGCGGATTTTCTCATCGGCAAGGCAAAGTATCTGCTTGATCGAGCGCTCAAGGGTTACGGTTTCGGTCACCAGTCGATGGCCGGCATCAATGATTTTCTGACGCGCTTCCGGATGGGCCAGATAGTACCGGATCAAGTCCGGCATCTCGTCGATGGAGCAGACAACGAAATGCTCGCCGGGCACGTAAGGTCCCGAATCATAGATGGGTTCAGAAACCACCAGGCACTTGTTGGCCATGCCCAGGATCAAGCGAGCGCCGGGCAACTCGCCTGGGTAGCGGGCGATGTTGAGGAAGATCTTCGTCTGGTTCAGGAACCGAGTGCGGCTCTCGCCCCAGCAGGCAGGGTCGAACCAACTGCCCAATTGCTCGATGTGGATGCCGGCCCGCTCAAGTCGCTTCAGTACCTTCAAACGCCTGGGCACCATCGCACCAAGGAAAATCACGTCCCGAGTCCGCTCGAGTCCGAGATCGTGGCCAAACTGAGAGCGATTATAACCGAGCGGAACATAATGTGCCGCGATGCCCTGTTCCGCCAGATACTGCCGGCGAGCAGGGGTCGAGACCACAAGCAGGTCGAGCAGCTCGCTCCTCACTAGAGATCGGAGCCTGGCTGCGTTACTGTAGACATCGGTTGTCCGAGTATCTCGCATCAGGATTTTGGCGACCTCTTTGAGATGAAGTGATGGGCGTGGAAGTCCCGCAGCTCGTGGCGGCGGTAACGGCTCAGAAAACCAGTGGACAACCAGAGGCCGTGTACGAGGCGGGCAGGCCATCAGTTGACGAAATATCTTTGGAAACCAGTTGGCATTGCTCTGGATCCAGACGACACCGGCGGGGTCGAGCTGGATCGGCCCGTCCGGAAGAGACTTCACGTTCCGCCCAAGGGCCGCCAGCGTCTGCTCCAGTGCAGGCGGCCTCTCGACTTCCATGAATCGCCGGCGCCGGCACAATGTGATCGGTGCGCGGCAAACAGACTCGGGAGATGCGTCGTACCCACTCATCCCCGGTCTTCCGCCATTCCGACGCTTGAACCAAACACTGAAATCATTTGACGTGCCGCATGACGCGGGCAGGCACACCGAACGCGACGACCGCCTCGGGTAAATCGTCAGTGACGAGTGCGCCTGCACCGATAACGGAGCGAGCGCCCACTTTCACCCCGTCCAGAACTGTGGCGCTGATACCGATGCTGACTCCTTCGCCAATCTGGCATCGTCCGGCGATGTTCGCGCCCGGATTCACAGTGACGAAATCGCCGAGGGCAGTGTGGTGACCGATCGTGGCGGCCCGGTTCAGCGTCACGAAGTTTCCAATGCGCGTATGCGGGCCCACCACAACATGCGGGCCGACATCCACGCCGCTGCCGAGCTGCGCAGTGGCCGCCAGTTCGGCAGTTGGATGAACGAGATTGGTATACCGGTCAGTTGCGATCCCGAGTGCACCTCGAAAAAAGGTCACCACGCTCCGCTTTACCTCTGGTCGATACACGCCGCAGAGGCACGGCACGCCGCGCCTCAAGTCCTCCTCGTGATCCCATTGATCATGGGTGAGTTCCGCTATTTCGACCCCTTCTACGGCGAATGGCAACTCGCCCTCGACCACCGTGTTCAAAATGATGCGAACACGAGCACCGTTGGGATGGAGCCGGTGCACGCTCTCGAGCATCATGGACAGGGTCGCAGGACTGCGGCCGAGAATGGTGTAATCGATCATGGTCAAAATCAGTTACGAAAAGTGGAGTCAGCGACTGCGCCGGCACGATTGTGCACTGCACGAAGGTTTTCGTTCAGCAATGCCGCGCAAGCGTAAACCGTTTGGATTGTCGGTGTTTTCTTGCCGGTCAATTGCGCCAGCTCGAGGACTGCCAGCATCAGCGCGTCAAGCTCGAGTGGTTGGCCATTTTCCAGATCCTGCAACATCGAAGTCTTATGCTGCCCGACCCGGCGAGCGCCTTGGATGCGTTCTTCTATGGTATGCCTGAATTTCGCCCCCAATGCCTCGGCAACCTGCTGCGCTTCATGCATCATTTGTGCGATGAGTTCATGCGTTCCCGGGAAGGTGCAGATCTCCTCCATGGTTGTACGGGTAAGAGCGCTGACCGGATTAATCGTCAATGCACCCCAGGCCTTTAACCAGATTTCCGAGCGGATATCTTCGATGACCCTGCTTTTGAAACCCGATTCGTTGAGCACTTGCGCGATCATGTGCGTCCGTTCACGAGGCAGGTTGTCGCACTCTCCCACCGGCAGCCTGAGGCCTTCTACGTGCCGGATCCGTCCGTCTGGCTCCACTATTGCTGCGGGATAGGCCACGCAACCGACAATCTGCACAGGCGCGATGTTTTGTTCGAGCAGGCCATCAGGATCAAGGCAATTGATGCGCGCCGTGCCGAATTCGTCCTGGAATCCGTGCAGATACCACCATGGAATACCATTCTGAATGGTCATGATGCTGGATTGCTCATTGACCAGCCCGGCAATGCAGTCCGCCACGGCAGGAAGATCGTGCGCTTTGGTTGCGAGCACGACCAACTCGTGAATGCCGGCTTTCGAATAATCCGAGGTGATCTGTGCGGGTGTGACCGATGACTGCAGCCCCTCCGGACCAATTACGGTCAGCTCTCTGTTGGCACGCAGATCTGCGACTCGTGCCGGGAGGTCGATCAGCGAAACCTCGTTGCCGCTGCGGCACAATCCATGTCCCAGCAGGCACCCCATTGCACCCGCGCCAACTATTGCTATCCGCATTCTCGTCCTGTGTTTGTTCAGTTCCGAGTGCCAGTATACTTTTTACAGGCTCTTCGTGAAAACGTGTGGGTGAATACCTTCATCCGTACTGATACAGCTGGCCCGCATGTCCCGCTTTCACCGACAGCTACCTGCCGGCTGTGAAGGAGTATCACGGAATGCGGGACAGACTACCTATATCCAGCAGGTACGCCACGGCCTTGGTGACGAAATTCAATGGCTGGAGACATGGCGAATCATTGCGTCCACCACTCCCGAAGTATGGATTGCCCGCATGGTAATTCCGGGATGTGACGCAGTGAATACGCGGAATACCTCATCTGCAAAGCCCTGGCCGACATGCTTGACCTCGCGCATGTCCAGTTCGATTTCGGTGAACCGGTCGAGATTGTGCAACAGGCGCTTCGCTTCTGACCGTGAGACGTAATCACGTTGCAACAGCTTGACCAGGACCCGGGTTTTCTCGAACCGGTCTTGAACAGGCTCCCGTCAGCAACGAGCTTGCGCAGGTGTAGACTGATTGCTTGTCGAGTAATGCCCAAGTGATTCGCGAGCTCAGGGCCTGTCGCGGAGCCGTTGGCTTCAATGTAAACGCGAATCAATTCGCGGGCAGAAGTTGGGCGATGCATTTTTTGATTTTAAAGTTATTCGCAAGTAAATCAAATATTGATTGTAAAGAACAATCCGCAATGACTGCCAGATTGTCAAGTAATACGCAAGTTATTAATAGA
>DATDPS010000072.1:0-8544 GCA_035292625.1 Lysobacterales bacterium
GACTACCAAGTGCTGGTCACGGACCTGGCGAACGGGCAGACGGAGGAAGTCCGTGAACGGCATCGGCTCCGTTATTTGTTTGCACCGGAACTGAAACGCTGCCTGCGGACCGCGGGGTTCGAGACCATGCAGCTCAACGAATGGATTAGCGGCGCTGAACCCTCCGATAAAACCTGGAACATAATGGTGGTGGGGCGTGCGGCAGCGGGGAGAGCCTGAGGCATGCGTGTAGGCGTAGTCATTCCCAAGCAGTCGGCGACGGTCGGTGGCGGATTTACCTTTCACGTGACCGTACTGGAGGCGCTCTCCAGAATCACCACCGATCACGAGTTACTCCTGCTGGATATCGACGGCTCCGGGGCCAGCGTCTGGGCAAAGGCTGGATTGCCGCTGATTGATGTACAGGCCATTTTAGCGGTGGGTGGGCCAGCGGTCCCAGAGGTACGTGGAGTGGAAACCGCCGCCCGCAAGCTGGGACTTGATGTCGTCTGGTACCTCGATCCCGCGGCGGAAGTGCTTTCGGTCCCGGTGTTCGCCACGGTCCTGGATCTTGCGCACCGGCAGCACCCATTTTTTCCGGAAGTGAGTGGTGGCTTAGAATGGGAAGCACGCGAAAAGCACTACAGCGCTGTTCTACCCCGTGCCGCTCGCATCTTTACTGGAACCCAGGTTGGAAAGGACCAGGTCGTTCGCTGCTACGGTGTAAACCCAACAAGCGTCGTCGTTAATCCGCTCCCGACCCCGGTGCTTGCCCGTCCCGACGATAATTTGGATGACGATGAGGTGCTTGTTCGGCACGCGCTTAAGCCGGGCTTTCTTTTTTACCCAGCGCAGCTCTGGTCGCATAAGAACCACGTCAACCTGTTGCTGGCATTGAAGCGGCTCGAAACTGAACAGGGGCTTTCGCCGGAGCTCGTGTTGACCGGCACGGATAAAGGCAATTCAAGTCATGTGCTGGGAGTTGCCACGGAACTTGGATTGCAGCAGCGTGTGCATTTCCTTGGATTCGTGTCCAACAGCGATGTGGCAGCACTTTATCGGTGCGCCGCCGCGCTCGTCTACCCCTCGTTTTTTGGACCGGACAATTTACCGCCCTTGGAAGCATTTTCCCTCGGCTGCCCGGTGCTTGCTGGACGCATCGAGGGGGTGGAAGAACAGCTCGGAAACGCCGCCCTCGAGCCCATGAAGGAGGAAGTTGTCTGGCGATTCAGGAGCTTGAGCAACCTGCTTCTGAAAAGGTTTCAGCGAAGCGCTCCTGAGAGCCCTCCCGACCCCAGAAAATCGGGCTTTGCCGGCTATTTTGACCCGACACAGCCGGAAGACATCGCCGCAGCCATCGCCCGGGTGCTGTGCGACGTCGACTTCAGGACGACGCTGATCGAATACGGCCATGCGCTTGTCGCCAAGCGTACCCCGGAGGCGTATGTGCAGGTGGTCCTGGACGCGCTTGATGAGTTCGAGCCATGGCGGCGCAACTGGCCAGCATCAGTCTTTCAGGCTCCGCTTTCGGTTTCGCGTTTTCCCACTGACTTGGTGGACCCGGCACTCATGTATGCCGGCGTTTACGTGGATGGATGGCTTTCCCAGAGTTCGTTTTTCGTTCTAAGAGCTGAACCGGAGTCGGTGCAACTGGCAGTCCGGGGTGAAGTTCCGCTGATTGGTGATTCCAATTTTTCGACAGAGCTCAGCATCAGCATGGATGGCCAACCATTGGTGCTAGCCAAGTTCGATGCTGGTAAGTTTGAAATAATGACCGACGCGCCCAACCGACAGGGTTTGCACCGTATTGAACTCTCATTCAGCAACCTGCAAAGGCTTCCCGACCCCGATTTACGATTGATTGGAGCAAGGCTTGAGTTCATCGGATTCAAGGATGCGGCTGCTTTGCCTGAATCTACTGAGTAGCCGCCAGACATGGCAAATCGATCTTTATCCTTATGATCCCACTGTTCACATCAATACCGCCCCAGATGGCCAGGCAATCAAAAGGCGGCAAGGAGATTGGCCGCGAATATGCGCTGGAATGCATCCAGTCATGGCGCGACAGCGGTTTCGATCCAGTTACGGTGAATGCCGAGAGCGAGGGCGTTTCGGAATTGGTCAGGAGTGAAGGGATCGGGCTGATCACCCTCAAGCGCAACGCCAGTGAGCAGTTCGGCAGACCATTGGTATATCTGGACGACTTCATCAATGTCGCTCGATCACTAGCGGATGGTCCGGTGGTCGTGACGAACGCTGACATATTGCTTGATGTAACTCCGGCCATGCAGCAGCAGATTTCGAACATTCGGCCAGGTCAATGCCTTCTTTCAAGGCGAACGGACATTCGTGACCCGGACAGCAGGGAGGGCCAAGAGTATACCTACGGCTACGATTTCTTTGCCTGTCACAGCCAGGATCTTGCCAGGTATGCGAACCATGATTTCGTGTTCGGTATGCCTTGGTGGGATCACTATTTGCCCATCCACATGTTCCTAAGCGATCTCAAACCACTGCAGGTCGAAAGGCCCTTCGCATTTCACCTGGCTCATCCCGAACGCTGGGAGCCCGACCATTGGATTCGACTTGGCCGCCGATTCCTGAGGACCATCCGGAGTGAGAGCTCGGGGAATAGGAACGGAACAATATTGGCCAGCGAGTACTTACATCGATGCGAGCTGGCCGCTCTGGGGAGCGATGCCAGTCTGGCATCCCGGGCCAGGGCGATGTTGCGGCGAATGACCAAGCAAGGTAGAAGGGAAAATGACATCCAGACGCTTTACCGCATAGCTGAACTCAATATGCAATGGCTGGATGAATTAGGATCACGTCCTACCTGAATCATGCTGATATTCATCGTGCCACTGAAGAGCGTTGCGGTTGCAACATCCTGGGAACGCGTAAGTCAGCTATTATCCCGCACGGTTGCATCTGCATGTGCACAGATTTCACCGGCCTTCCGTGTCGTGGTCGCGTGCCATGAACTTCCCGAGGGCGATATTTCACATCCTCAACTGGAGTACATCCAGGTCGAACACGCTCCGCCGTTGTCGTCAACTCTTTCCGAGATGCGCGCGGACATGCAGCGTAAACGTCTGATCGGACTGCGCCGGTCACTGGAGTATTCACCCAGCCATGTGATGTTTCTGGACAGCGACGACCTGGTGAGCAATCGACTGGCTGAATTCGTGGAAGCGCACTCCTCCGAAAATGGCTGGTATATGCGCACCGGTTATTTCTACTGCGAGCAGCAGAAATTCCTGCATCTGGAGCGCCGCCGCTTCCATCAGTGGAGCGGCAGCGCCCATATCGTTCGTCCGGAGCACCTGGACTTCGCAATCGACCCGAACGACCGACTGCACTTCGACCACCGGCAATTGGCACAAGCGCTGGAGCAGCGTGGTACGCCGCTTCGCCCATTGCCATTCAAGGGTGCCGTTTACTCGATTTCTCATGGCGATAACCTCAACGACTACGAGCATATACTGTGGCCCGAGCATCCAATTCTTTGGCCTCTGCGCCGCATCATTCATTACCGCGCCATCACACCGCGCATCCGCAAGGAGTTCGGTTTGTATCCCGCGGCAATCAAGGACTGATTTCCTTTGGGATGCCCCCTACCATCAGAACTTCCGCCGCCACCCGCGGGTAAAACCGCTTGGCCCTGGACGGTGGATTCTCTGCCGCCTGCAGCGGGGGAAATGTCCCCAGTCTCCTCCGATACCCCGCCCACCTGGCCCAGGATAAGCATCGTCACCCCCTCGTTTAACCAGGCACAGTACCTGGAGGAGACCATTCGCTCGGTGCTGCTGCAAGACTATCCGGATCTCGAGTACATCATCATCGACGGTGGCAGCACCGACGGCAGCGTCGAAATCATCCGCAAATACGAGAAGGATTTGGCTTGGTGCGTGAGTGAAAAGGACCAGGGTCAAAGCCACGCGCTCAACAAAGGCTTTGCCCGGGCCAGCGGCAGTATTTACGCCTACCTCAACAGTGACGACCTGTATGAACCGGGCGCCTTGCGGGCAGTTGCACGTGCCATCGGGGGTGGTTTCCCCTGGGTTGTCGGCCGGGTTCAATACCTGAAAGACGGCACGAGAGCTGGCGTTGTTCACCAACTTCCCGGGCAGCGTTTTACCGACTGGTTCGTGACCTGCCCGGTGTCTCAGCCGGCTTGTTTCTGGACTGCCGAATTGCACCGGGAGATGGGGCCGTTCAGGGAAGACTTGCATTACTTCTTCGACTACGAGTACTGGCTGCGCCTTCGGTTCATCGCGCAGATCAAACCCGTCGCGATGGCACAATCGCTGGCGCTCTACCGCCTGCACCCGGAGGCCAAGACGATGAAGGCAAGCAGCGGGTTTGCCGCCGAGGTGAAAACCATCCGCGCAGAGTACAAACGCCTCTTGAGTCGCCGTCAGCGCGCCTGGCTATGGGCCGTGCAGCGGCACCGCAAAGCGCGCGAACACGGCTCCCGGGTGATTCCGCTCATGCGGGAGGGCAAGCGCCGGGCGGCCTTTTCACAGCTTAAAATGGCGTTTTTGACCTGGCCCCTGCTGATTTTCGATTGGGGAATTTTCCTTGCCATCAGGCAGTTAGGCGGGAACAGCACCAAACCGTCGCCAGCCCCGGATCTTTCGCGCGAATGGGATGATTAAGAATTACCGCTTTCGTATGGCTTTAGCAGTACTTTCCGGCCGTAATTCCAGAGCAAGTTATGAAAGCACCAGTGGATTCCAGACGCGACTGTTTCGGTCTGGAATGACGGGAAAGCCGTGGTGGTCTGGAATGACGGGAAAGCGGTGGTGGTCTGGAATGCCGGGGTGGCTTAGCGATGGTCTGGAATGACGGGAGGGTTGGTTTGCCGTGCTCCACCCGGCCGAAGTTTGTGTATAGTATCCTTGCTTCGTATCGCGAATGTGCGTGTTCAAACTTCGCCAAAAACTTCACCCACCGGGCGTGTCTGTTGAGACACGTGACTTGTCCATATACCAACGGAGAGCAGTTGTGATTCCGATTCTCAGTGTTGTGATTACCTCCGATTACCGCGCCGGCCAGGAGCGAAGCTGGCGAGACGAGCGCGCGGTGCTGGGTGCCCTTGCTGCCCAGTTCTCGGATGTGCCTATCGAGATCCTGCTTACCATCAAGGAAGGGGAGCAGGTGCCGGAAAGCCTTGCCAACCAGCCCGGCGTGCGCCTGGTGCCGGCCCCATCGTCCAAATCCGGGGCGCAGAAGCGTGCCGCCGCGGAGGCCGCCAGATCCGATTTAATTGGGTATATCGATTCCGATTGCATCCCATGCGAGAAGTGGTGCCTGCGGCTCGTTGACGTATTTAAAGCCCAGCCGGAGTTTGCCGTCGTCACCGGCCGTTCCTTTTATCCCGAGCACGGCCTGCGTAATCGGATGCTTGCCCTGCTCGATCGCGGGGACGTCGACCCGGGAGCGGCCGGCGAGACAGGCTTGCTTGCGGCGAATAACTTCGGCATCCGGCGGTCTGTAATGCTGTCGCTGGAGCTGCCTGCTTATCCTCCCGTGTTCAACTCACGGATCTTTGCCCGCCAGCTGCAGCGCAGCGCTCACCGGATCTGGTTCGATCCCGGGCTTGCCTGTATCCATGAAATGACGGGTTGGGCCATGGAGGCCGACATACGCCGCAATGTCGGGCATGCCGTCATTGCCCAGCGGCGTGTCGATGACTCCATCGAGTACGCCTGGCTGGCCCGCCTGGGCTTCGCTTCCATCCCGCTCATGGTGGTGGCGCGAACGATTCACGAGTGGCGGATTTGTTTTCGCAATGCCGGTAATTACGGGGTTAGCTGGTTCCAAATGCCGGTGGCTCTCGCGCTGTCGGTATTTTTGCGCTTTTGGGAGGTTCCCGGGATGCTCGATGCCGTTCACGGGCACCCCGTGCAACGTACGTCCTATCGCTGATCGAACGGGGGTTTTCAGCCCCCCGCACCAGGTATCCGCATGCCAACGTTTTTCATAGCGCTTGGCGGACTGCTGTTTTCGGTGGCTGCCCTTGCCTGGTTTCCTCTTCCATACGTTTTCATTGCCGCCTGCTGGCTGGTGATAATTGCCATCTTTTTCTTCCAAAGCCAAACGGCTGTGCAGAAAAGCATTTGGTTCAACCTGGCTTTCATCCTTGGACTTTTGGCTGCTTTGGAGATCTACTCCTATTTTTCCCTGAAAGAGCAAAACGGCAGCAGGCTTGAGGATGAGTATAAGCAGGGTTATTTTTCTCCAAGTGAAATTCTTGGTTACGGCCCTCCCGGTGAGGTAACGGTTAACTCAAGAAAATTACGTGAAAACCAATTGCTTTACGATGTCAAGTACACCATCGGCAGCAACGGTTTGCGCATAACCCCGCCCGGAAAAATACCCAATGAAAATGAATGCATTGTGTTTTTTGGCGATTCTTTGACGATTGGACAGGGCGTGAATGATCATGAGTCCATGCCCTGGATTGTTGGGACTTTACAAGCCTACAAAGTCCACAATTTTGGTTTTCATGGCTACGGACCACATCAAATGCTGTCGATCATTGAAAATGGCTTGATCGATTGCAAGCCCAGGTTCGCCATTTTTCAAACCATGAAAGCACACGTTTACAGAGCTGCAGGTTATGCACCCTGGGACAAGCACGGACCAAAATACGTCTTGCGGGACGGGCGTCTGGTGCGCGATGGGCATTTCGATGATCGTGATGAACTCTTTTCACTGCTGAAGATTCTGCTCGAGACTGAACTGGAAAAATCCCATCTTTACAGGAAATACCAGTACAGCGAATACCGGGTGACGGATGACGATATCCAGCTGTATCTTCACATAGTCGATACCGCTCGCAGAAAACTGGCGGCAGAATTCCCGGGGCTTGAGTTTCGCGTCGTTCTCTGGGACAAAGAACCTGATGACCGCATTTACTTGCAGGTGAAAGAAGGATTTGAATCTTTGTCGATCAGGTTCGATTTGGTTTCGGGCATGCTGCCGGGTCTCCGGGAAAATCCTGAAAAGTATGAACTGAACAGTTACGACCCACACCCTAACGCCCTGGCGCATCAACTGATCGCCGAGTATGTGGCAGAGCACATATTGGACTAGTACCTTTTCACACGTACTCGAAAAAACTGCCGAAACGGATGAAATGGTCAGGATGGACCAGGGTTCGAGCAACCGTCAAACCTGACTCGCGCCCGCTGGTCTTTGCCCCTGTAGCGGCAAGATAGGTTGGCCATCCACGCCCGCCAGGTTCACGCCCAGGCAAGCCGCCAGGGTCGGTGCAATGTCTTCGTCGTGCACGTCCGGCAGCTGCGTGCCCGCGGCGTAGCCAGGCCCATGCAGAAAAATCAAACCGCCAGGCCGGTGATCCCCCGAACGCCGGGTACTGTGGTCCTCTTCGATCAAGCTGCCGATCTTGGGTGAAGACAATCCGGTAATGGGCTTATCCCGATTCCAGCGGATGAACAGGTCGGGCAGGGAGTCCGAATGTTCGCCGGGGAATGCAATGCTGGAGCGGATGATTTCCTTGACCAGCTTGCGGCCATCAGCGGGGTCGGTGAATTCCTGCAGATCAGTCGTGAGACGCGCAATGAAGTCGTCTGCATCTTTCGGCTGAATCCTGCCGTTGGGTTCCCGGCCGGCCAGGTTAAGCCGGATGCCCGCGCTGTTGGCGTTGGTTGGAACGACGAAACAATCACGGCTGGCGCGGTCGCTGACATCGGGCATCCGGCGCACGGCACTTGCGAGATCGCCGAAACGCTCGGTGAGTCTGAGGGGAAGTCTTTTCCACAGCCGGCGGGCGCGGGCGAGCAGGGCACCGACAGCCGGTTGGGGCTTGCCTTCCAGCCGGCGTAGTGCGCGGTCGAGCAGATAGGTCGCGTCGTAATGAGCGGACATACCGTGGCTGCAATGCAAGACCACGGTCGTGCCGGCGTCCGTGTATTCGAGCAATTGTCCAAGCGCCCGGTCGAGCGCCAGGTAAACATCGCGGACTGGATCACCGATTCGCCGCAGCAGGGTAGCATCATGTTTTGGATGCGACGGGTCGTGCAGGTGCCAGCACTGGTGGCCGATACAATGGCTCTCACCAAAGCCGATCATGAACAGATCCCAGGCTTCGCGCTGCAGCAGGTCACGGGCAATCGCCAGCCTGGTCTCCATCCGCTGCAACAGCAGCTCGCGCAGTGTTTGCTCCGGATTCTCCCCATCCATAACCCAGTCACAGCGCCGGAAGGCGGAAGGGCCATGCTTTGCAGTGATTTCCTCGATAAGCTGCGGCGGCCAGGAGCACGCGGGCAAGTCGGCGTCATGCGTGCCCCAGTCGACGATCTGCACTCCGTTCAGGGTTTCGCACAGTGGCGCCTTGGGGACGTCGAACAGGCCGACACGGCAACCGGAACGCGAGAGGGTGTTCCAGAAGGGTTCCTGCTTCACGTCAGGCCCCAGGAAGTCACCAATTTTGTAGGTGCCGGGAATGATCTGCTCGTTGTAGTAACACGCGTGCCGGCCCGGCCGTGTTCCGGTCCAGACCGTTGGCCAAAGGGAACCTGTGTACACCGCCGG
>DATDPS010000073.1:0-24489 GCA_035292625.1 Lysobacterales bacterium
TTTTTCGAAGTCTCCCTGCTGGTACGCATCCAGGCCGGTTTGGTAGTCGGCCTGGGTGGCGGAAGTAAGCAACAGTAAAGGCACTACTACCGTCATTACAGACCGGCGCCATGCTACCCCTACCGCCATTCCAGACGAAGAGCGGTTCAAGTCAATGCTCATGTCCCACCCCTGCTCTGCCCTGTCTGCAGCACGCGCTGTTCCGTCCCTTCCAGCACCAGACAGGTCAGCACACCGGTGTGAAACGCCCCGGTATCGATGCCGATGCGATTGGGCCGCCAATCCACTTCCGGGGTAATTGAATGGCCGTGCACCACGATGCATCCGTGCCTGACCGCACTGCCGGTAAAGTCTTCGCGAATCCACAGCAGGTCTTCGTTGCGCTGTTCCTGTAACGGCACGCCCGGACGAATGCCAGCGTGCACGAAACAGTAGCTGCCGGCCTGGTGCATCAACTGCAGGCGGCGGAAAAACTCCAGGTGGCTTTGCGGCATCCGGTATTCAAGGTCATCGCGCAGCGCTTCAAGGTCATCTCGCCCGGGGTCCCGATTCAATTCCACCCCGTAACTTTTCAATGCAGCCCGCCCGCCATAGGTCAACCAGGCTGCCACGGCCCGCGGGTGTTGCAGGAAATCCAGCAGGGTTTGTTCATGGTTACCCAGCAGGTAGACGGGCTCAAACCCGGCCAGCGGTGCCGCCAGCAAGAGGTCGATCACCTGTTTTGATTGCCCGCCGCGGTCGATGTAGTCACCCAGGTAAATCAACTTTTTACCGCCCGCGAAACATGCTGCGTCGGCGGCGATCAACTGATGCAACTGGCGCAACAGATCCAATCGGCCGTGGATATCGCCAATGCAATACACGCGCTCACCATCCGGCAGGCTGGGCGCTGCCTCGTGCTCTTCCTGACCCCCCAGCCAGCGCTTAACGAAGCTTGGCAAGCCAGGCCTCCATGTCGGCCAGCGCCACGGGGTCAGTGTGTTCGATCAAGGAGCGGGTCACTTCCAGGCTTCTATCCCGCCGGGACAGCACGCCGACCAGGCTGCCTGGCTGAATCTTCCAGGCCAGCAACACCTGGTCACGCAACATGGCGAGCGCCTCCTCATCCAGGTATTCCCGATGTGCCAGGCCGATTTCGATGCGTTGCGCGAACAGGGTGGTGTCCGTGCGTCCGGTGAAGATGGACATTTTCCACGGCGCCAAAATGCTTTCGGACTCCTCATGCAGGATCCACCGCACATTGGCCAGTCGCAACCAGAGGACGGGCTGCGCCGGCGCACGCCTCAGACTTTCCACGGCGGCGGCGGCGGCAGCCAGGTATTCATCCAGCCGTTCCAGCGCCGGCGTATTCAAATCCTGGGCGCGTAACAAATGCAGCAGGCTCAGGCCGTCGTGGTAGCGGTAGTGATCCTGGTGCGCTATCGCTTCGCTGGTAAAGCGGATCAGAACGGGCAGCCGATTGGACGGAATTTCGCGCGAGGAAAAATAGCGCTGGATGGCAATTTCGACCGGAAGGTAACGGTAGCTGGCCTGCAGGCGCGGCCAGGCGAGCAGCAGCGTTGCAGTGGCAAGAAGCAAAATGCTGGTCAGTGTCAGGTAGCGGGCCGGTACTTTAACCGAATTCATGGAGAGTTGGTGTTACTGGATTCCAGGACTTTGCTGCGCAAATCCTGGAATGACGGACGACTATGGCCCACTGCTGCGCAAATCCTGGAATGACGGACGATTATGGCAAACTGCCGCACCCCAGGGACCGTCATTCCAGACTGCCGCAGGCAGGTCTGGAATCCAGCCGTCATCAGCCTGAGTAATACTTCCCGTAGCGGCCGTAATGGTAGTAGTAACCAGAATTTCCATAACCCACGCGGCCATAGCGCTTCATGTCGACCTGCTGCAACACCACTCCCGCCAGGTCCACGCCGGCGCGTCGCAATTGTTCCAGAGCGGCCCGGGCGACTTTGCGCGGCGTCTTGTCCCAGCGCACCACAAAGATGGTTTTGTCCACCACCCGGCCGATGATGCGCGCGTCCGCCACCGCCATCACGGGCGGGGTGTCGATCAGCACCAGGTCATAGCGCGACTTGAGTTGGCCGATGATGGTTTCCATGCGGTGGGAAGAAAAAATATCGGTGGCGTTGGCAAACTTGGCCGTTCCCGTGGGCATGTAGTCCACCTCGCTCAGCGTGTCCTTGCGGATGAACTCCTCCAAGGCCGCATCACCGGCAATCACCAGGTCGGACAAACCCTTGTGATGGTCACGCAGGCCGAGCTTCTTGCCAACGCTGGAGCGCCGCAAGTCCCCATCCACCAGGATGACTTTTTTACCCGATGCCGCAACCACCCGGGCCAGGGCGATGGCCAGCGAGGTTTTTCCCTCTTCAGGCACCGAAGAGGTGACCTGCACCGCCTTGACCGGTTCATCCGGGTGCGACAGGTCCAATGAGAACTTGAGTGAATTCAAAGCTTCGACCAGGGCTGAATTTGGCTTTGCCAACACTTCGTCATGCGGCATGGTCTTGCCGGGGAGGACCGGCACCAGGCCAATCACGTACTCGCCCAGCACCTGTTGCACCTGTTCCGGGCTGGTCAACCCGGGGTTGAGCATCTGTAGCGCCAGCACCAGGCCACAGGCGCCAAAGAAGCCCAGCAGGATGTAGTTGGTCAGCATTTTTTTGCGATCCGGATACGCTGGGGCCCCCGGAACCTCAGCCTCGGAAATGATGCGCGCATCGGACGATTCCAGGCCCTGCGTGGAGCTGGTTTCCTTGAAGCGATTCAGGAACGTCTCGTACAGCGTGCGGTTGGCCGCTGCCTCGCGCTGCAAGGCGCGCAACTGGATCGCTTCCTTGTTTTGTTCGCTGGTCTGGCCGCGGGCCTCGCGCAGGCTATTTTCCAGGCTGACTACCTTGGTGCGGGCAAATTCGGCTTCGTGTTGCAAGCCCTCGGCAATGCGCTCGACTTCGGTGCGAATGCGTTCGCGGATTTCGATCAGTTCGGCCTGCACCTGCAGCATGCGCGGGTGCTTGGGGCCATATTCGACCGACATCTCGGATGCGCGGCTCAAGGCCTGCGCTTCCTGGGCACGCAACTGCTGCACCAGTGCTGAATCCATTACCTCGGTGGCGGTTTCCACGCCCTGCCCACCACCCTGTAGCAGCCTGTGCAGCTGGGACAGCCGGGCATCGACCTCCGCCAGGTTGGCCCGGGCGACAATCAGCTGGCTGTTCAACTCGGAGAGCTGGGCATCGAGCAGGCTCAGTCCGGAAGTGTCGGCCAGCCCGAATTCATCACGGTAAATTTCCACCGCCCGCTCCGACTCGACCACCTTGGTTTCAAGCTCAGTGAGTTGCCCGGTCAGCCAGGCGTTGGCTTTCTCGGTGGCCTCAAACTTGGCCTCGAGCTGATCGACGATGTAGGCTTCTGGAATGTCGTTGGCCAGCAGTGCTGCTGTTTTGGGGTGCAACGACGAGACCGTGATGTTGATGACATTGCCAAATTCCACCGCTTGCACAGTCAGCTTGCCCAACAAAATGTTGGTTGCCAGCGACACCTGGGCCGCTAACTTTTGCTCGTCCGCTTCCTGCGGGCTCATCGCAGACGGGGCTGGCGCCGCTCTCTCGGTTTCGCGCCCCGCGGCTTCCTTCATGGCTTTTTTCCAAGCCACAGGAATCCACGACCTGGGATCCAGGTAGTTGAGGAAATCAAACAGACTTTCTTCCGGCTCAGCCAGGGCCGGGTTGAATTCCGGGTGGTTCAGGAGATTCAATCGCTCGATTACTTTCGCGGCCAGAACGCGCGAGCGCAACACCTCCATTTCACTGGTGACATCACCGTAAGAATTGCTGCCGCTCAGCACGGTCTCGATATCCACCACCTGCGATTCCGGTACGCCAATCAACAAGGTGGACTTGGCTGAATAAACGTCCTTGATTTCGTTGACCTGTATGTATGCGATGACCGAAACAAAGAGGGTAATGGCCAGGATCAACTTGCGCCGGAACCACAACAACTGAAGGTAGTCAAGCAAAGGGAAGGCCTGTGCGCTCTCTTCCACCTCCCAATTGCCGCCTGTGCTTCTATCGAGCAGTCTGTCACTCATTTCAGCTGGAATCCTTTCAAAACAGCCGCTCGGCAATGCGGATGATGTCACCTGGCTGGACTTTTTCTTCCACGCTCAATTTTACTTCCTTCTGCTTCGGGTCATCGGCCCGGATCACCCAGACATAGTCCTGCTTGGCGCGGTAGGTAAAGCCGCCGGCATTGGCGATGGCGGTGAGATAGGTCATTCCGGCAACGTAGGGAAAAGCCCCGGTGCCCTGCACTTCACCCATCAGGTAATAGGGCTTGTAAATACCCACCTGGATGAAGATGCGCGGGTTGACCAGGTAATCGGGTTTGTAGCGATCAACCAGCACTTTTTCCAGTTCAGCCGCCGTGAGCCCCTTGGCATTGACACGGCCAATCAGAGGCAGGTAGATCTGCCCCTCTCCATCCAGTTGGAATTCACCGGACAGGTCCGGTTGGTTGAACACATTAATCTTGATCTTGTCACCCGTATCCAGCTGGTAGGTGGCATCGCTGGCGCCAAGTTCCGGCAGGACAGTGCCGGGACCTTCCTGCGCCATGGCCGGAGCCGCCCCCAACCATAAAGCCAGGAACGACAAGGCAGCGATCAAGGTGAAAGTGTTTCCTGGCATGATTTCAGACTTCAGGCTCGGCAAGTTTGGAGCCGGAAAGCAACCTTATCGTTGCCTAATACTCCATCCCGAGCACCAGCCAGACGCGGTTTACGGTGTAGTCGTCATCCGGCGCATCGGTCTTGACCTGTTCCCAGTCATAGGAAGCATTCAGGTACATGAACCGATTGATAAACCAGCTGGCGCCGACGCCGCTGCGCCAGACCTTGTCGTAGGAACGGGCCTCCGGCGGCGCATCCGGAACGAGCGTGTAGTCGTTGTCGGAGTAGGAAACAAAAGCGTTGAGCTGCAGGTTTCGCCTTAATTCGTGGTCGACGCGCATGGAATAGAGCGTGCGCAAATATCCCGAGCTGTACTGGCTGGTGGTTTCCTCGATGCTGCTGTCGATGCGCCCATAGATGGAGGTCAGATAGGTGGGATTCCATTGCAGCCCGGCGCCCATGGCCCAGCCGTCTACCTCAGGCAGGTTGGGGTCATCGTAGGAACGGTCGTGGTACGCGGCAGATACGTCGCCATTGAGTTTACCGGTGACGGTGAATGTCAGGCCGCCGGTGGCGGTATAGCCATCGCCGGAACGGTCCCGGCCATCGCTGTCAAGCTCCTGGTCGTACTTGACCTTGTACGGGGCGTAGGTGGCAAAGGCCTGCATATCGGTTTTGAACTGGTAGCCGGCCCGGAAAAACAGGCTGCCTTCATCGTGGTCCCGATCCTGGTTATTTATGATCTCTCCGCTGTCGGAAATGGAGTCGTTGTAATCCAGCCACTGGTGCGTATAACTGGCGCCCAGCGAAAGGCGATTGAAGGAGTGGTCGTAGCCGATATTTCCGCCATAGAGCTTGTAGCGGGTCGGCTCAAATCCCTGCTCTGCATCGCGCGTGCTGCGGTCCTCGTGCAGGTCCATGTAATTCAAGCCGTAACTCATGTAACTGCGATTTTTTACATCCACCTTGCCGCTGATGTCGAAAAAATAGTCTTCATAGTCCTGCTGGCCATAATCACCGTAACGGCCGATATCGGCGGCGAGCCTGACATTGAGCGAATGCCGGCTCCAGGTGCTCTGGGCGGTGATGTAGGGCCGGATGTGGTACACCACGTCGCTTTTTGTGTCGTTTTCTGTAAAAAAAACGTTGTCGGTGTATTCCACCGCCAGCTGGACTCCTGGGTGCAACATGAAACTTCCGGCCCGAATACCGAGCGGCTTGTAGTCCTGCGGGTAGATGTTGACGGGCTTCTGGCCCAATCCCGGGTCATCGTAGTACTGGGCTTGCACGCTGCCGCTCACCAATGCCAGTGGCAAACCCAGGACGCTGAGTGTCCCGCTGAGAAATCTAGCCAAAACCTTGTGCATCCGAGAGCCTTTTGTTCGGAAAGCTGACAATCTACCGGGAACGCCGTCCCTCGCCTTGTGGCCGCATTATACCTGCAAATTTGCCTTTCAAGGCAAGCACAAACGGAGGGCAAAAGGCCTCTTTTTGATATTTGAATCAAGCGTTTTGTCCCGGCTAATCAAGAGCCTGGCACAGTGGCCTTTGAGGCAGCCACGTCAAACAGCAGTTTTCTCCAGCGCGCCACGCCCTGGGCCCGGGTCTGCTCCCGGAGAAAGAGCGCACGGGCATTGGCCCGATAAACTCCTTGCAGCCCGGAGTCTCTGGCCAGTTGCCGGATCCGGTTCGCGAGCCCGGCGCCATCGCCCAGCGGAATCGAAAATCCAACGTTTTCACGCCGAATCATGGCGGCAATGTCGCTGTCCGGATCACCGACAAAAGCCACCGGACGGCCTGCAGCCAAAACACCATGCAACTTGCTGGGCATCACCAGGTCTTCCATCCCCGTCTTGAGCGAAACCAGGTGCAGGTCAGCCGCACCCAGGCTGTATGCCAGCGATTCACGCGGCTGCGGCGCCTGGAAGCTGACCTGGGCCGCCGGGATATCCTGCACCGCCCGCCGGAGCGACTCCAATTCCGCGCCCTCGCCAATGAACACAAACCGGATTCCCGGCTCCGTGGCCAACTCCCGCACGGCATCGATAATTTCACCAAACGCGTGCACCCGGCCAAAATTTCCCGAATAGATCACGGCAAAACTGTTGGCCAGTTGCCACTCCTGGCGCAGCGGATTATTTTCGTGTGCAACTGGAGCAATTGCCTGCTCATCTGCCCAGTTGGGAATAATCCGGGTATTGCCCACGCCCCGCAGCGCCAGGCACGCGGCCATGCGCGGGCTGATCACCACATTGGCCGCCGCAAGCTTCAGGCTTCGATCCCGCCACTTCGCCAGCAAGTGAAACAGCCAGGAAGATGCCGGTAACCACCCCAGGCGTGCCGCAATTTCCGGAAAGACATCCTGCAGCCAGTTCACCACCCGCCCGGAACGCAAATGGATGGCTGAAGTGTTCAGCAGGGCCAGCATGGGCGGATCGGTCATCAGCACAACCACATCCCCGCGGCGGATATTGAACAGCAGGAAGCTGAACACCTGGGCATAAAAACTGGCGTAGTCGATCGCCCGCCCCCACAAACGCTCCCGCCCAAAGCGGGTTGTTCCGAGCCGCCGGATCGCCACGCCGAAGCATTCTTCCTGTCGCGCCGGCTCTGCCCGGGGATCGTTATGGAACTGACGGCTGGTAATGACGTTCACGTTGAAACCCGGCGTCAGCCCGGTGGCAAGCCCGGTCAACATTTGGCTGGTGGCTGACATATCGGGATAGTAGAAGCGATTGACGAAGTAGACTTTCACCTGGCGGCTTCGGATTCGGACAGCCTACTTTGGTCGTTTACGTGATCGGATCGCCTGGGCTGGATGGCCGCTGTGTATCTGCCAGTTCAGCAGGTCAGCAGTGGCAACACTGCCCAGCGTCAGCATGGACCCCTCGCGGCAGGTAACGCCGGGTGCTATTTTTGCCTGTGCGCCGATCCAACAGTGGTCTTCGATATCGATGGGCTGCGCCAACAGGTCAAACGATTCGAGATCCCAACGGTGGTTGCCGCCGCAAAGATAGACGCCCTGCGACAGGCAGCAGTTTTTTCCGATACTGACTTCAGCCAGGTTATCAATCCACACCCCTTCGCCAATCCAGCTGTTGTCGCCGATGCGCAGTTTCCAGGGGAACTTGATCCTGACGTGCGGCTTGACCACCACACCCGCGCCCACCGATGCTCCAAATGCACGCAGGATCCAAACACGCCAGGTGGATCCCGGAATCCAGCTGTGCATGAACAGCCCTTCAGTTGTTCTCCACAACGCCTCCACCAGCCAGGATCGACCGCGCTCGAAACTCGAGTTGTCAAACGAGTCGAGCTGCACTTTTTTTTGTCGGGTCACGGCTTGCTAGTCGAAAATGCTCCAGCAGGATCGATTGGAGTCTTTTGGCGTAATGCCTGCCCTGGAAAGTGGACTGATATCGAGCATATCCCGCTTGCCCCAGGCGCCGTCTCCCTTGCTGATCGAGCAGCAGGCTGGACAGACTTCTGGCCATGGCGGGACGATCCTCCCGGTCCACCAGGATGCCCGAGCATTGGTCTTCAAAGATTTCCGCTGCCGCACCCGTCTTCAATCCAACGCAAGGCAAACGATGCGACATGGCTTCAAGGAACACGAGGCCAAATCCGTCCCCTTCACTGGGCATTACAAACAGGGCGCATTGGGAGTAAAGGTGGCTTAACTGCACTTCATTGACCCAACCCGTGAACAGCACCCTGTCTTGCACCTGCAGATCCATCGCTTTTGCCTCCAGCCTGCGCCGGTCATTCCCTTCACCGGCAATGACCAGCTGCGCGTCTGGCACCATCTGTAGTATCAAAGGCATCGCTTCGATCAGGTGGTCGTGTCCCTTGTGCCGCTGCTCCGCTGAAAGCCGGCCGACGATCAGCATCGCGTGGCCGCCGATGTGCTCGAACGGCGAAACTGTGGGTTCGCTGCCCAGGCGCATTACGTCTTTTCCCGGCCAGCAAACCCGTATCTCGGGGAAACCCGCAACACGGCCGCGCACTTTTCTTGCGGTGGATTCGGAGTTGGCAATCAACATTTCGGCTTTCCTGGCCGTGCGCAGATAATCTGTGCGTGTGCCATTGCCTATTTCCACTCCATGAACCAGTGCCAGGTATTTGCGTCCCAGGGGCAGTGGCACCAAGCCTGGAAGACGCCCCAGCCCAAGGTGATCCAACAACAGGAAGTCCGAATTCGCCACAAGCAGGCGCAGGGCAAACTTCCAGCGACTTCCTGCATACCAGCGGACCACGGGCAGCCGGTCAACATCAAACAAGTCATCGCCGGGTTGTGGACAGGACCCCTCCAAAACCTGCACTTGAAGCCCGATCAGCCCTTTTTGATGCAGCTCGAGAAGTGCTTTCAGCACTTGCCGGGACAACTCTGCAATTCCTCCAGATCCCTTCTGCAGACTGACGGCAGCAAAGAGGAGTTCAGGCGACGAAGTTCCCATTACGAAAGGTGGCGGTGGCGCCTGGCGCTCAAGCCCTGAACACCCGCGGGCTTGTATCGCTGGCCCTGCCGCGCGTATCCACGATCAGGTTCGCGGCTTTGAATAACAACTCGTAGTCAAAGCAGTCGTGATCCGTCGCAACGACAACACAGTCGTATTGGCGAAGGTTTGCTGCATTCAGGTCCTGGCTTTTCAAGCTGAACCGGTATCGGCGCATGGGTGGAAACTCGGGAAAGTACGGGTCGCAATATTCAACGCGTGCCCCCGCTGCCCGCAGTTGTTCCATGATTTCAACCGAGGGTGATTCACGGATGTCGTCAACGTTTTTCTTGTAGGCAATGCCCAACACCAGGATGCGGCTGCCATTGACCGCCTTGCTGACGGAGTTCAGTGCCTGGGTGATTTTCCCGACCACCCACTGCGGCATGGCGCTGTTCACTTCACCAGCCAGTTCGATAAAGCGGGTGTTGACGCCGTACTCTCGCGCTTTCCAGGTCAGGTAGAAGGGGTCGATGGGGATGCAGTGACCGCCAAGACCGGGGCCGGGGTAGTACGGTACGAAACCGAACGGTTTGGTGGCCGCGGCTTCGATAACCTCGTAAATATCGATACCCATCTTGTCCGCGACCATCTTCATCTCGTTGACCAGGCCGATATTGACGGCGCGGTGGATATTTTCCAACAGCTTGGTCATTTCCGCCGCTCGGGTGGAACTCACGGCAACCACCTGGTCGATGACGCCGCCATAGAGTGCCGTAGCCACTTCCAGGCAAGACGATGTCGAGCCACTGACCACCTTGGGAGTGGTGCGGGTGGTGAAGGCGGGGTTGCCAGGGTCTTCCCGCTCGGGCGAATAGACCAGGAACACGTCCGTGCCGATTTCAAAGCCAGCCTGCTCGATGCGGGGCCGCAGTTCCTCTTCGGTAGTGCCGGGGTAGGTGGTGCTTTCCAGCGACACAACCTGCCCCGGGTGCAAGTGCGGCAGCACCGCATCCATCGTGCCAGTGATAAAGCTCAGATCGGGTTCGCGATGTGCTTTCAGCGGGGTTGGCACACAGATGATCAGTGCATCTGTCGCGCGTACACGGGAGAAATCCGTTGTTGCACTGAAGCCACCGGCAACGGCCTGTTTGATTCTATTTTCCGGAATGTGGCGGAAATAGGTCCTGCCCGCGGCGATCGTTTCAGGCTTGATTGGGTCCACGTCGAAACCGAGCACGCCATAACCCGCCTCTGCGTAGCGCAGCGCGAGTGGCAGGCCCACGTAACCGAGCCCAATGATGCCGATGACCGCGGTCTTGTCATTGAGTTTTCTTATCAGTTGGTTTTTCAGAGTGGCACTCATCTTTCCATGCCCCCGTCGCCATTCTCAGTGACTTCGCGCTCCAGTTCCGCGATTTCCGCTTTGAGCTGCTCGTACTCGAGCATTTTGCACTTAAGAAACCGTATGGTGATTTGGGCTTTCTCTTCGATGCCTCGCGGAGTCAGCAAATAAGCGTAGGCAGCCTTGTTGTTGGAGTTCTTGAAGTTATTGGCCTTGACCCAGCCGCGGTCGATCAGCGCCTTGAGGCAGTAATTCGCCTTGCCCAGGCTGACGCCCAGGTGATGCGCGAGTTCGCGCTGCGTGACGTCCGGGTGCCCTTCGAGGTGGCGCAGGACCTTGAGGTGGATTTCCTGATTCAGGTCGGGCATGGGTTCAGGTCTTCAGGCACGCTACCGCCCTGCAGTGTCATTTCTGACCCCGCATTGCAGGTGGCGTCGGTCGCGCGCAAGCGCGCTCCTACTTCAAACTACTTTCTGCAGCAACATGCGGTCGACTGCGACGCGGGTCTGCCGGCCCATGAACTCGACCAGCAACAAGGCGCGCTTTTCTCCACTGCATTCCTGGAACAGGCCGTTGACGCCGGCCAACGGGCCGTCGAATACGCGCACCCGATCGCCCGGTTCGACTGGCACAGGGTCGAGCCGGATCAATCCCGTACTGCAATCACAGCGGCCGCGGATGGCGCGGATAACCGTTTTCGGAATGTTGGCCAGTTCCGCCCCGAATCGCACCAGTGTGCACACGCCACGTGAGGAGCGCACCGGACCCAGGCTTTGCTGGTCGGCGACGGCGTTCAGGAACAGGTAACGTGGAAAAAGCGGTTCGATGCGCAGCTGGCGCAGCGATCGCCGCTGATAAGGGTTGATAGCCATGGGCAGGAAACAGAAAAAGCCCTGGCGCTCCAGGTTTGCCAGCGCAATGTGTTCCTGCCGCGGCTTGGTGTAGACCGCGAACCAGTTGGCGTGCTCAGAATGCAATGCGATCGATCCGAATTCTCGCCTGACAAGGCCGAATCTTAGCCCATGTTCATGGATTGAACAAATGCTTCTTGCAGTCCCTGACTCGGAACGCGCTGCCTGCCGGGGCTGCATTACAGGCGCTTACTACCTCCTGCCGCGAACATAGGCTATCATTGCCACAGTGCCGCTGTTGCAAAGAAGGGGTTGTGTGTTGGTGAAATCCTTGAGTAAAAACCATCGTAAAACCGGTGGTTGGCGGGTGTTCAATCGCGCCATCCTGCCGGCCATTATCATATGTACCCTGACGTCCACTGGCGTCACCGCGCGGGAAGAAAAAGAAGAGTGCGAGAATGTGAAAGGAACGCCACCCGGCCTTTACGCCACCACGGACGAAGGCCGCACCTTCCTTATCCAGGGTGACAAACAGATCGAACTGGCGCCCGGCGAGGCGGCTTTCGCCAACGAAGGCAAACTCACCTGCATCAAGGAAGTGCCGAAGTTCCTCGACTGGCCTTGCTCGTCGGATGCGGCGCAGAGCCGGAAATTCAAGACGTATGCCATCGATACCATTACAAGCAAGGACATGGTCAGCGAGGTAGTGACCCGTTATTTCACCGTTCCGGAGGTGATCGAACCCATCCCGAACTGGCTCGAAGGTGAATCCAACGCCACCCTGGGCTTCAGCCAGATTGTGCCCTTCGCCTCGGCTGAATATTGGTACAAGACCGATTCCGCGGTCGACATCATGCATGAGAAGCGGCCCAAGACACTGCTCATCGCATTGTTTGTGGGCATTAACCAGGTGGTCATTGACAATTACACGGTGGACGCACTGAAGCAGTTTTACGCCGGCAAGCCAGTCCCGGTGGTATTTGTATTTAATGATTCCAACGTAGTGCCGGTGAGCTACTTCGGCGCCAACGTCAGCCTGGAAGAAATCAACAAGGCTTTCAACGAGCGCCATATCAAGCTGGCCGATGTACCCATGTGGCAACTGGGCGACCACCACTTTTCCGCCACGACGGAAGAGTTCGAGAGAAATTTCGATTTGCCGACCCTGGAAGCGGTCGATCCCTACCGCCGCGAGGCGCTGGCCGCCGAACTGGAAACCTTTGGTTTCACCCGCAAACCCATATTTGTAACGATCATGGAAGGCGGGAAGATGTATATCGATGACCCGGACCGCGTGCGGGTCGCCATTTCCCTGGGTATTACCCGGCTGGCCGCCGTGATCAATTTTGTGGAGAACGATTCGCACCTGAACCGTTGCGGCCCGGGTACACCGGTAGGCTCCAGCGGCGTGTCCGGCGCGACCACCCCGATAGGCGGAGCCATAGTACCAGCGGGTTCGGTTCCGCCCTCCCCCACCGAGCCGGAGCCTAATCCCAGCGATTCGTAGCTCCGCACCGGGGGCCCGACTGCCACGTTCTGGATTCCAGACGCGCCTTCGGCGGTCCTCACTTTCGACCCGTCATTCCAGAATTGCGTAGCAATTTCTGGAATCCAGTGCCCGACTGCCACGTTCTGGATTCCAGACGCGCCTTCGGCGGTCTGGAATGACGGTAGGTGTTGTTGCAGTTGTCCGGAATGACGCGCCTGCAAAAAGAACCGGCCCATGGGCCGGTCTTTTTTTATGTCATCCATCGGGCGTGGCGCTGTGGCGCCCTGCCCTGATTTCATTTTATTCGATGACTTCTACGCCATCGTCACAAATATCTTCACCGCAGAGCTGGATTGCAAACTCGGTGCCACGCACACCCATCAGCGCCACTGGAGTTTTGACCTTATAGTTTTCCGGGTTGTTTTTGGCCATGGCGCCGGTGATGACGCGAAGGCCGCCGGATACCAGGCTCAGGGTTGCCTTGTCATCGGCATTGCCGTTGTAAACGTAGTCTTCGATGACGATTTCAGAGTCCGGCTTGACCGTGACTTTTGCACCATCAAGAAACTGCAGCACTGCAAAGCTCTTTGGCGCCGTCATGATCTCGTCTTCAACGAAGATTTCGTCACCTTGCTTGAGTTCACGTGATTCTCCATTGGAGGACGTGGCGAGCACTGTACCGCGGGAAGCTACAACCAGGCCTTTTGCCTCGCCGGCGAATACTTCAGTGGCGAATGCCGCAAAGCCTGCGATAAGAACTATAAATACTTTGCTAACGTTTTTCATGATGATTAGAACCCTTTTCCTTTTGCCAGTGTAAGAACTTCTCTTATAACTACGATCCTGCTGCCAAAAAGATGGTCAGGTTTTCCCCAATTCGTCGAACCTGGTCGTTCCGGGACAGCGCGGCTGTTTCTTACCGTGGCGCGTTTCAAGCACGATGCCGGTTTTCTGGCACTTCCCCAAGCATGGTGGCACGGGACGATCCACCAGAAGCTGCCCAATAGTACCACAATTTCAGAAATGTAAATAAGTCCATGCGGGGTCTGGATTCCAGATGCGCCTGCGGCGATCTGGAATGACGGAAATTGATGGAGGCGATCTGGAAAGACGGAAATTGATGGAGGCGATCTGGAATGATGGAAATTGATGGAGGCGATCTGGAATGCATGTAGTTGTTGTTGTGGTCGTTTGGAATGACGGGGGCCGATACCCTACTTGGTTTCGTGGGTGAATACGCCGTCCCAGTCGGCACCCGGCGGTTCGGTGCGGAACAGCGCGATGCGGTCGAGGTAAAGTTGGTAAAGATAGCAATCCGGGCGGACCGATTTCAGTTCCAGCAACACTTTTTCGGCCGCATCCCAATCCTGCTGGCGGTACAGTCGCAGGGCGTTGTGGTACAGCTTGGCATCTTCGATCACCTCGACAGGCAATTGGTCACGCATGCCCATCGGCTCGTAAATGGTCACTGGCTCGGCCTTGCCTTTTACCCGCACGCGATCGAGTTCGCGGTAAAAATACTCCGGCGCGTGTCCGGCGGTGGTTTCGCTGACAATAAAGCTCACGCCGTAGGCCTTGGTCAGGCCTTCGAGACGGGACCCCAGGTTGACGGCATCGCCGAGCACGGTGTAGGCGCGGCGGAATTTCGAACCCATGTTGCCCACGCTCATGGGCCCGGTGTTGATGCCAACACCGATGTGCAGCTCAGGCCAGTTGCGCCTGGCGAACTGCGCATTGAGTTCGTCCAGTTCCGCCAGCATGGCCATGCCGGCGCCCACTGCGCGCGCGGCGTGGGCCTGGTCGCGCAGCGGCGCGCCCCAGAAGGCCATGATGGCATCACCCATGTATTTATCGATGGTGCCCCTGGATTCATGCACCACGCGTGTCATGGGAGTCAGGTACATTTCCATCAGTTCCGACAGCTCGGCGGCGTCCAGGCCTTCTGAAATCGAGGTGAAGCCGCGTATGTCGGTAAACAGCACGCTCAGCTCCAGCTTTTGGCTGGCAAGGGTGTAGTGCTCGGGGTCGCGGCTCATGTCCTTGACCAGGTCGGGCGGTACGTACTGGCCGAACAGGCTGTCCATTTGCGAGCGGCTGCGGGTCTCGAACAGGTAGCCAAACACCATGTTCAGTGTATAAATGCCAAGCAGCGCGATCAGCGTGACCGCCAGTGGCAGCACGTGTAATTGCACACTCCACATGTACAGGTTGACGCCCAGGGCTGCCGCCAGCAAGAACAGAAAGGCCACCGTGGACAGGATCGGCGACAGCACCGGCAGCAGCAGTGAGCCGAGCAAGCCGAAAGCCGTAACCGTCACCATTTCGGCCGCCGCGGTGTAGGCCGGTTCCCAGCGGAAACTGCCGTCGAGGATACCGCTGATGACATTGGCGTGCACTTCCACCCCTGGGTAGACGGAGCCAAAAGGGGTCGCCCGGATGTCTTCCAGGCCGGGTGCGGTGGCGCCGATCAGCGCGATGGTGCCCTTCAACCCCGACAGGTCCTCCACAGTTCCCTCGATCACATCGCTGGCGGATACATAGGGAAAGCTGCCGCGTCCGCCCCGGTACGGTATCAGCACCGCCCCCTGGGGATCGATCGGGATCGGCCGGCCCGCCAGTTCCAGGCCCTCCAGCGGCGGGTAGTCCCCCATCCACCGCGAGGCATCGACAAACACTGGCAAGGTGATGTCGTTGAAGTAAGTGGCGGCCACAGCCATGGAGAGGGATTCGTAAGCGCTGAGCTTGTACTCATGCAGCAGCGGGGCGCGGCGTATGATGCCGTCTTCGTCGATCAGGGGGTTGCTGATGAAGCCGGCGCTGATCGCCCCTTCCATCAGCGTCGCGCGGTTTGAACTGAAGCCCCTGGCCCGTGGCAGCGGTATCGAATCGGCCATGGATTGGTGGAAATCAAAGGCCGGCAGCGGCAGTTCCCCGGTCTCGTAGGCAGTGAGTTCGTTGGTGTCGAAGAAATACCCCATCACCGAGGGACCCAAAGCCAGCGCATCGGCAAAAATCCTGTCGCGGTCGAGTGCCGGCTCGAGCTCTTCCAGCCGCTCCCGGAACGCCGCATCAGCCGGATCGCTGGCCAGCTTGTGCAGAAGCTCGACATCCGCGCTCTCGTCCCGCTCGATGAACGCCATGTCCCAGCCGACCACCGCAACACCATGGTCGAACAGGTTGCTGACGAGTTTGGCCAGCTTGTCACGGGTCCAGGGCCAGTGGCCCTGGACCTGCAGGCTGGCCTCATCGATGGCCACGATGACGATGCGTTCATCTTTGCCGCCAGGAGCGGTCAGCCGCACGCGGGCGTCGTACAGCAGGTTCTCCACCTCGTTGACAAAGGGAATTTCGAGCTTTTCCGCAATGTGCCCGATCAGGACCACCGTCAGAAGCAGGCCAAGAATTGCCCGGACCAGGTACCGTTTCACGTCAGCTCACGGGGTGTGGGAAATGGAGCTGACTCTATCACATGGAACCGCGCATGCGATCCTTGAGAACATCCCATTCCAGGCCAGATTCAGCGTCGATGCGTTTTTCCCCCACCCACTCGGGCCACGGGTCGGAACCGCTGACGAATCCCTCCCCGACCCAGTGATGCAGCACCGGCGGGAAGCGGCGATCATCGAAGGCCGGTGCCTGGTCATGCACCCGGGCAGCGATGAGCTGATGGGCGGTGCTGCCTGCCATGTACACCGGCACGCCGGCGATGCGGCCGATAAGGTCGGTATGGCCATGACCTGCGATCACCAGGTGTACCTGTGCATGTTGCGCAATCACGTCCCGTATGCCGGCGTACCACTGGGCCCCGACCATGTCGATAAAGCCGATGCCGGTTTTCATCGGCGGGTGGTGAATGGCAATCAGGGTGGGCCGATCTGATTCGGCCAGGGTCTGTTGCAGCCACTGCAGGCGGTGCGTGCCGAAATCCGGCAATTCGCTGCCCTGGAAATGGCTGTTCAGCGCCAGGATGCGCACCGGAAAATCGTCGATGACGTACTGCAAGGTGGAGTGGACGGCCGGGAACAAGGCGGTATCGCCATACAATTCCAGCATCAGCTGGGGATCGTCATGATTGCCCGGCAAGATGTACACCGGCGCCCGCAGGGGCTTGATCAAGCTGCTGAAATGCGCGTAGCTGGCCTCGCTGGGCGTTTCCACCAGGTCACCAGTGACCATGACCAGGTCCGGCTGCGGCTGCATGGCATTGATTTCACGCACTGATTCCTGCAGGTGCACCGCTGTATCCACTTTACCGTACAACAACTTGCCGGGCGTTTCGATGTGCGTATCAGTCATCTGAACGAGCAACGTCATGTGGCCCCCCCTGAACCTCGCAAGGTTCCATAGGCACTTCTTGGTGAAGTATAAGTTGGTGCACCCTTCATTTCAGCACCTCCCGGCGCACCGCGGCATACCAGTTCTGCTGCTCGCTTTTCTGCCGGTAGGCGTCGATGCGGTTATGCAGCGCTTCATGAACTGCTTCGCCCAGGGCGCGGGCGGCTTCGAAGCGGGACAGGTAGACGTAGTTGGCGCCCGCCTTGTAGATGGGGCCGATATTCGCCAGGCTGACGGCATTGGCGATGATCACTGCGGTCGGATTCATGTGCCGCACCACGCGCACGAGCGAGCGGTTGGTGATGCCGCGCAACAAGTCATCCGGGATGGTGCAAACCACGATCCGGGCATTGTTCAGGCCGATGTGGAGCAGAGTTTCCGAGTTGGACAGATCGCCGTAATGGACGTGTGCCCCGGTGCGTGCGATGGCATCGTGCAGGGCCACGTTGAAATCAACCACCAGCGTTTCGTGCACCAGACCGGGGTCGCTTTGCTGCAGGTTATACAACAAGGATGATGCATCGCGGTGGAACCCGAGCAGAACCAGTTTGTATGCAGTGCCCTCCTCGAGCTGCAACTCCGGTGGCGCCTTGAAGCCAATTTTTTCCAGTATGGGCCGGAACCAGCCGTGCAACTCGTATGCCTTGCCATACAACAAGGGCGTGGCCAGGGCGGTAATGACGAAAGCAAAGATCACCGCGCTGGTAAACGCCGGGCTCAGATGCCCCAGCTTGACGCCGAGAAAGGCAATCACCAGGCCAAATTCGGAGATTTGCGCCAGGCGGATGGAGGTCACCCCGGCATTACGCTGGTCAACCTTGCAGAAATAAAACAGGGGGAAGAATACGAAGGCCCTGGCGAGGATGGCGACCACCGCCAGCGCAATGGACAGCAGCATCACATCCAGTCCTTCCGGGGCGGGGATACTGATGCCGAGGGCAACGAAGAACAGGGTGATGAAAAAATCCTTGACCGTCGACACCTTGGTGATGATTTCCGTGCTGGATGGCAGGTTGGCGATTCCGGCGCCGGCAATCAGGGCGGCCATGCCGGGCCCGACCGCCATGTGGAAGCTGCGGCCGAGCAGCAGTTCCATGATGGAATCAAGGTTGATGCCCAAGAAAACCACGATGAAGCACCAGGCCAGCGCGCCCAGCAAAGTCAGTTCGGGCGTCTTGGCTATCCACGTAAAAGCTCGGCCTATCAGCAACCGTGAGATAAGGACCGTCAAGAGGCTGAGCAGGATAATGCCCAGAAAGGACAGGCCGATCCTACCCAGCTCGGGATTCTGGATGCTGGGCTGGATGATGATGACGACTATGACCCAGATGTCCTGGAAAATCAGGACCCCCAGGGACAGCCGGCCGGGTTCCGTGTCCAGTTCAAAATTTTCCTGGAACAACTTGACCACTAACAGGGTGGAAGAACCGGCGATGATGACGCCTATGTACAGCGCCGCATATTGACTCCCGGCCAGCAATTCGCCGCCGATGCCCAGCAGTACCAGCAACTTGACCGCGGCCATGCCAAACAGGATGGTCAGCGGGTATTGCAGAAAGCCGGAAACCATGATCGCTTTGCCGCTGCTGAGAATGCGTTTGAAATCAATTTCCAGGCCGATCAGAAACAGCAGGAAAATGAAGCCAAGCTGGGCGATGGTGTCGATGTTTTCCGCGTCGGTTACGAGCTTAAGACCGATCGGGCCGATGATGATGCCAGCCAGCAGGAAGGCCGCGATGCTGGGAATCCTGAGGCGGGTGAATATCACCCCGAGGCCGCCGGCCGTCAAAAGGCTGATGCCAATGTTATGCACCAGCGAGGGCATTTCCCCGCCTGCGGCGGAGGCCGCCGATGGCATGCCCAGCAGCAGACCCATCAGCAGGAAACAGCCAGCTGGTCCGCGCACCTGTTTAAGGTAAAACCGGCGAATCCGAGGCATGCTACCTGAGTTCCTGGATCAGCCGGCGGTTCATGTAAGAGATGCGCGCCCCGAGGGTACGGGCCACCAACTCGTGAATCGAGGACACCAGCCAGGAGTCTTTCTCGTCCGGGCTGGTCATTTTGGACGTCGGCAGGTGATACAGCACCGACGGTTCGTTGGCGATAATCGTCGCCGTGCGCTTGTGATCGGGCGTGTAACTCGACATCTCGCCAATCACCGAGCCAGCGTTGAATTTCTTCACCCGCCTCATGCCATTGGTTTTGGTGCCAATCAATGCCGTCATCGAACCGCGCTCGAGCATGTACAAACCGGTGTCGTCATCACCCTGCTGGAACAAGGTGTGGCCGACGCCACATTCGACGCGTTCCATCGCCGCGAGCAGCATGCGGACCTTGTCCCGGTCGCCCAGCAGCTCCTGCAGGTAGTCCGCTATCGTTTTGTTTTCGGAGTTCTCTCCGAGTTCTTCCAGGATCAGGCTTTCAATGTATTCCACTGCATAATCCGCTTCCTTGAAGAACAGCGGTTTGCCCTGCACGGTGCTGACTGCACGCATCATCACGATGCGTTGTTCAAGGCCCTTCGGGATGCCCGAATAGATCAGCTGCACACCGGAAGCTTCGCAGATGCGGCGGATCTGCAAAAAGGTTTTAAGCGCTGAGATATCCATGCCGGTCACCCGCTTAAGGTCGAGCAGGATGGCTTTGAAATTCCCGCCCCTGATCCCCGATTCGTCGCGGATCAGGTCGAGGATCGAATTGGCCGTGCCAAAAAACAGGAAGCCGCGCAACGTGTACACCAGGGCTTTGCTACCGTTCTCGTCCAACAGCCGGTTGCTGCGCGGCGAGCGCTCCACCGAACTGCGATAACCCGTCAGGGAATACTGGCCCTGCACGGCGCTGATCATGCTGTAACGCATGACGAACAGCAGCAAGGCCATCATGATGCCAACCAGGATGCCGGCCATGAAGCCGACAAAAATCACCGTGCCCAATATGATGCAGACGATGGCGTAATCGACCGGCTGGAAACCGCGCACGCTGAGGTACATCCATTCGTACAGCATCTGGAAGGCGAACAGAAAAACCACCGAGCCGACCAACACGATCGGCATCCAGCTGATCAGCCAGCTGCCGGACAAAGCGATGACCAGCATGACGAGGTAGGAAATTATCGCCATCCAGCGGCTGGAGGCGCCAAAACGGGCATACAACAGCGATGAGCTCACATCGTTGTACGCCGGCGGGCAGCAGATGAACCCGCCGAATACATTCGCCGCTCCGGCATTTTGCATCTCCTCGGCGGTGTTCAGCTCCGAATGGCCGCCGGCAACCATGGCAGACAGGGACATGGATGCGGTCAGCATGGCCAGAAAGGTGATGGTCAGGATTTGCGGAATGACGGAATAGACAAACTCAAGGTCAATCTGCAGGAGTGACTGGGCGGCGATGATGCTCAAGGCCCCGGCCGTGTTGCCAGAGACGTCGAACAACCAGTGCTGCTCGGTCAGTTGTTCGCTGCTGTAACCCAGCAGGTTGGTGACCAGATAAAACAGCGCCAGGATGAAAAGCGCAGTGGCCGGCAGTGACCAGGCGTGTTTACTGCGTCTGACCGTGTACAACAGAAGAACACCTCCGCTCACCATGACAAGGACTCGCAGCAGGTTTTGCGGATCGGTCAGCGCCTGCAGTAACTCAATTGAGATGGGCAAATTCACCGCCACTCCAATGCCCGCCTGCAACATCAGCCAGCCGATGCCGGCCATGAAGCCGCAGATTACCGGGTACGGAATTAACTCCAGCAGGCGTGTCAGGTGAAAACGGCCGACCAACAGGAAACTCAAACCCACGGAGAAGGATGTCAGCGCAACGATCGCCAACATGGTCGACAGACCAGTGGGTGAAGCCGCGTCCACGCCCATTTTGGACACCATCAAACCGGCGATGGTCGCCAGGATCACGATGGCCTGCTCGTCCATGTTGACCAGGTGAACGGGGATACTCGATTTCAAGGCGATGAACAAACCGATCAGCGACCATCCGACCAACAAGATGAGAAGCATTACCGGCATGAAGCTGGACAAGGTGGCGGCAAAGATAATCGCGGCGAAGCCATAAGCCCACAGGCCATTGTCAATGCCTTCGAATACTCCCAGCGCAATATCCGCCAGCAGGGATTTGGATTTATAGCCTGTTGTGGGAAATAAACGCATTTATTTTGATTCTTGGACCAGTGAATTCCATTTACCGCCGAAGCCAAGGTGCGCAAGGTTTACCATCTTAAATGAATCCCCTCCGACTGTGAAACCGGAATGGGTGGAGTTGCGGCAAAAAAGCAGCCGGGACTTCAAGCCAGGCGCCGCTCCAGCCAGGGATACCACAGGGCCTGGCCCAGGCCCCGCGCAGCCATGAAAAACAGCACAGCGCCCCACAGCCCTGCCAAACCCCAGGCGGCGGTCATGGCTGGCAGCACCAGCAGGTACACTGCAAAGGCGCCACCCATGGTAACCATCATGGCCGCGGCCGCGGTGGCGCCGATGAATACCCCGTCAAACTGGAAACACCACACCGATACCAGCGGCAGCGCCATCAGCAGCGGCATGATGATCACCATCGCCAGGCGCACGCCTTCGATATCCGTCAGCACAGCCGTCAGCTGGTTGCCAGCCAACCAGAACAACAGGGCATAAAACAGGCTGGCAATGACCGCCCACAGGCCGGTCAACACCACCCAACGCCGGAACACGGCGCGTCTGGCGTGCCCCCAGGCAGCGCCACACAGGGCCTCTGCGGCGTGCGCAAAACCATCGAGTCCCAGGGACATCAGCAACATGAATTGCATGGCCACGTGACTGGCCGCCATTTCGACTTCTCCCATGCGGCCGGCCACGCGCATGATCAAAGCCAGTGCCGTCATCAGAAAAATCGTGCGCAGGAAAATGAAGCCATTGACAGAAATGAGCTGCACAAAACGGCCGATTTGCCAGGTGGCCAGGTCCAGGACCCGCCGCCACAGCTGCCGGCCGTCCAGCAGGCGCAACAATACCCAAACGCTGGCGATGGCCGTGACCCACTGGGCGATGAATGTGCCCCAGGCGACGCCCGCTACCCCCATATCCAGGCCGATGACGAAGATCACGTTGAGCACTCCGTTGCTCACATTCAACAACAATTGCAACCAGAGTATGGTCTTGACCCGGGCCATGCCGAACAGAATGCCAATGATGGCGTAACCCAGCAACGTGGGGGGCGCGGCCCACATGCGAATGTGGAAATACGTGGCAGTTACCGGCACCACTTCGGCCGGCGGCGCCATGGTCCGCAGCGCCAGCACCAGCAGGAATTCCTGCACCAATAACAGCACCAGGGCAAAAAACACGGCCAGTGCACAGGACCTGATGGTGATGGCGAGCACGGCATCGGCATCTTTTCGCCCGCGCGCCTGGGCCACCAGCCCGGTGGTCCCCATGCGCAGGAAACCAAATGCCCACAACAGGTAGTTGAAGATCACGCTGCCGAGGCCCACCGCAGCCAGGTTCGCCGGGTTGGGCAGGTGGCCAATCGCCCAGGTGTCCACCAACCCGACCAAGGGCGCGGATGAGTTCGCCAGGATGGCAGGGCCGGCTATCGCCCAGATCTGCCGATGCGGCGCGGTGAAGTCGTCCGGTGCCTTGGTGTGTGTAGCAGTCATATAGCGCGTTCAGGCCCTCGGGTGCACCTGCGGGCACCTGGATTGGAGCTATTGGGCAACGGTTCGTGGGCTAACGGCAGAGCAGGCCGTTTTCGCGCTTGCCGCAGGCAAGTCGTAGTTATCGGCGCCAAATTGTGCCTGTAGCCCGCGCAAATCCGGTTCGACCAGGTTCCACTGCCGAACCGCTTCTGCATGATCGAAAGCCGCCACGGTGGCGTCTTCGCCCCCATAGCGGAAAGCCTGGACCGAAGTCGCGCTGCCGGCGAAAGCACCCAGTACCGCCTGCAGATTGCCGGCCTTGTCATCGGCCATGACAATGACGGCGGGCCAGGGCGTCAGCGTTTTGTTCAGCAGTGCCTGGAGCATCTCACCCTTGTGCTGCCCGGCGGTGAGGAATACGCCGTCTTCATAACGCACCGGGCGCGAATCGGGTGTGGTCATGAAGGTTTCAGCGTAGCCGCCCGGCGGGCCGAAAGCGCTGGCATAAAAGCTGAATCCGCCGCGGCGCAGCTCACGAAAGGTCTGCAAGCGGAAATCATCGCCGCGGGAGGTAAGAATGATGACTTTCAACCCGTGCTCCTGCAGTTTCCTGACCTGTGCCGGAGCATCGGCCTGGGTCAGGCGCATGGCGCTGGCAAAATACAAAGCGCCCTGCACCGCCAGGCGGTCAACCACCACTATCGGGTCACAGGGATCCGCCGTACTGATTGCTTTTTGCCAGTCATACCACTGGTCAGAGCCCAGGCCCTGCTCCATCGCCAGCAGGGTATTGTCGAGATCAAACACCACCAGCACATGGTCCGCACCCACCTGGCCGGCCAGTTTGAGTGCAGTGTCAGCCACCTGCGCCAGGTCCGTGGTTTCGATCATGCGGCTGGAGGGCGAGGCGGACTGCGCAGGAGTCCCGGCGCAGGCCGACAACAGCCCCACCAAACCCAGGCAAAGAACCAGAAGCAAAGCATTGACGTGATAGCGGCTCATGGCGGGGGCCCGGTTGATGCAACGATGGCAAGGAGAATCACTTTGCCAGCCCACAGGGCTTTGCGCAACGATGCCGGCATTCGACCGGTTCAAGGGGCGACTGGGTGTGAAAATACCTGATTAAGTTGCTCACCTTGCAGCCATACCCTAAAATTGCCGGCCTTGCAGAATTGGGAGAAGTACCGGAGTAATCCCAACCGAACGCCGTGCAGCGGCCACTGAGTTGGAACGTGTTTGTAGAATCCAGGTTTCGGAGAGGTGCCGGAGTGGTCGAACGGGCTCGCCTGGAAAGTGAGTGTACGGTGTTGAGCCGTACCGAGGGTTCGAATCCCTCCCTCTCCGCCATTTGTGTGCGAATTCGCAGCGGAAGCGGTCCAACTGGAAAGTCGCGCGGTCTGCGCTGTTGGTTTGCATCATAAGGATAGAAAGGAGTTTGAGCATAACAGCTGTTTTAGCTATTATGGGCGGAACATAATGGGGTCCATGTATGAAAACCATCACTGCCATTGACGCCAAGAACAAATTCGGCCAGCTCATCGAGGCCGCCCAACGGCAGCCCGTAACAATCACCAAAAAGGGCCGTGCCAGCGTGGTCGTGATATCGATTGAAGATTACGAGCGGCGCCGGAATCGCGCGTGGAAGAATCTGGTAAAGACGATGACCGAGACGGGCAACTACGCGGTTTCTCATGGTCTGACTCAGGAACGGCTTGCGCGGCTGCTTGCCGATGAAAGTTGACCGGGT
>DATDPS010000074.1:0-28836 GCA_035292625.1 Lysobacterales bacterium
CAGGTGCGCGATGTAAAACGGCAGGTCATAACTGCCGGATTCCTCGCAGGCCTCGATGATGACCACGCAGCGGGCATGAGGCAGCTTTTCTTGCTGCACCGCCATGATGGCCGTCAATGAGCCGAAGGCGGCATAGCCGTCATCCGCGCCGCCGCGGCCATAGAGTTTGTCGTCCTTGATCACCGGCACCCATGGACCCAGGCCCTCGGCCCAGCCGGTCATTTCCGGTTGCTTGTCGAGATGGCCGTAAAGCAGGATGGTGTCATCGCCCGCCTGGTCACTTTGGCCGGGAATCTCCATGAATATAAGCGGCGTGCGTCCGGGCAGGCGCACAATTTCGGCCTGCATGCCGGGAATGGGCTGTTTTTTGCACCAGGCAAAAATCTGCTGTACGGCAGCTTCCATGTAGCCATGCTGTTCCCAATCCGAGTCGAAGTGTGGCGACTTGTTGGGAATCCTGATGTACTCGACAAGCTGCGGAACAATTTCGTCATTCCATTTTTCATCGACAAATTTCTGCGTGCTGCGCTGATCCATTCGGCGGTCCTTGAAGCTTAAGAATTTTGGTAATGGGCAATTATGGCACGCACCCCCTGCTCTGTGCAGGCGGCTTGTGTCCACATTTCCCTCCACTCGGCCTGGTTTACGGCCCGACTCCCGCGTGGGGGTGTGGACGGCGGGTGTTGTGCTTGAGTCCCGCTGAACCGGTCACTGCGTGACTACCCGCCAAAACCGGCTTCCCCGGGGGTCGGCCTCACTCACATCCGTGTATCGGGCGGCCTCGAATGGACGTCCTGTCCATTCGACCCCCGGTCCAACCGTTTTTTGCGGCGGTACGCGGATTGGACTCAAGCACAGCACCCCCCGTCCATGTGAACTTTCCGGCACCATTCGGCGTGGTTACAGGACTGGCTCCCATTAAGCGAGCCGCCGAGCGCAGCGGTTGTCCAGGGGGCAAATGGACACGATGTCCATTTGAGGCCGCCCACGGCGGGATGCCGTGTGAGGCCGACCCCTGAAGACCGCCGTGGAGCGAGGGAAGCCCGAAGGGTCGGTGACGCAGGGAGCCAAGCCGTAAACGACGCCGAATGGAAATCTCGGAGGCATCGCTGGCGGGCAATCCCGCAGTGACCGGTTAGACGGGACTCAAGTACGCCATCCAGCGCCCCACACCTCGCGGTAGAACACGTACTTGGTGCGGTTGATTGTCGGGCCAAAACAAAATTCCTCTGGTATGCTTGGCGCGATTCCGCCCGCCAGCCACCAACCATCAATGCAGGGGAGACAAAGCATGAGCGGCACTGCACAAAGACCTCAGGATATTTTCATTCCGCCGCCACCGGGAGATGCCCTGGGCCATCCACGCCAATTGTGGATGTTGTTCATGACCGAATTCTGGGAGCGCTTCTGCTTCTATGGTTTCCGTTGGATGCTGACCCTGTACATCGTGGCGCAGTTCTTCGGCGGTGATCCGGTCGGGCAGGCGAGCGCCAGCCAGCTCTACGGCGCCTATCTCGCCCTGGTGTATGCCACCGCCATCGCTGGTGGCTATGTCGCTGACCAGATCTTGGGTTATCAACGCTCGGTGCTGCTGGGGGCCTTGTTCATTTCCGTTGGCCTGTTCACATTGATGATGCCGGATGAGGCAATGTTCAAATACGGCCTGAGTTTGGCCATCGTCGGAAATGGCCTGTTCAAACCCAACATTTCCTCGATGGTGGGCAAGCTGTATGCGCCGGGTGATTCGCGCCGTGACCGTGGTTTTACCATCTTCTACATGGGTATAAACCTCGGTGGATTTTTTGCACCCCTGGTGACCGGATGGGTTGCCGCGCAGATGGGCTATTTATCGCTCAACCCGGCCGACATGCAGGCGGCTGGCCTGCGCTTCGGTTTTGCCGCCGCGGGCGTGGGTATGCTGATCAGCTACTTCTGGTTCCTGTTTGGCCGCCGCTCACTTGGATTGGTGGGTGGCGCCCCGGCCGGGCGCGAAGGCTGGGGCAGTTTGATCGCAGTGACTGCGGCCGGCCTGGTGATCTCGCCATTGATCTTCTTTCTGCTGGGCCAGAACCAGTGGCTGAGCGGTATCCTGAGCACGCTGTTCATCGTGTGTTGCATCGTGTTGATCAGCGCCGGCATCCGCGACGGCAGCGTCCAGCGCGATCGTATTTTTGCGCTGCTGATCCTGTTCGTTGCCAACGTCATGTTCTGGATGTTCTTCGAGCAGGCCGGCGCGTCGTTCAACTTCCTCGCCGAAGGCATTGTCGATCGACAAATGTTCGGTGGCTGGGAGTTTCCGGTGGGCTGGTTCCAGTCGGTGAATCCAGCCGCCGTTGTGTTGATGGCGCCGCTGGTAACGATCCTTTGGGCCTGGCTGGACAAGCGCGGCATGGAGCCAAACATTCCACGCAAGTTCGGTATCGGCCTTATTGGCAACGCCGCGGCTTTCGCGTTGCTGATGTACGCGCTCACTTACCTGGTCGACGACAAAAGCCAGATCCCGTTCTGGACCCTGGCTGCAGTCTACGCGCTGCAAACCGTGGGTGAGCTGCATCTGTCGCCGATTGGCCTGTCGATGGTGACCAAGCTCGCCCCGGCGCGCCTGGTTGGCTTGACCATGGGCGCGTGGTTCCTGAGCATTTCGATCGGCAACTCCCTGGCCGGTGCGTTTTCGGCCTGGATCAGCTCCGAAGGTGGCGAGGCTGGCATGACCGTGGTCTCGGCGCGCGATGGATTCACGCTGAGCTTTTGGCTGCTGCTGGGCGCGGGCATCGTGGTGTTTATTCTTGCCCCCTTCATCAACCGCCTGATGCACGGCGTCAGGTAGCGTGGAAAAGCACTCGGGGGTTCTCCAGTGCACCAGGGCCTTTCTGAAGGCCCGGCTGAACGCCGCGCTGGTCGCAGCCTGCAGCTTGCTGCTGCTTGCGGCCTGCCAGCGCGACGCCCCCACGGATCCAGTTGCCGCAACGGCACCGGCAGCGGCAGCGACAACGACAACCGCGGGCGAAGCCGCCACCCCGCTTCCCGGCGAAGACTGGAACCTGTTTGTCGACCAGTTCATCGAGAATCACCTCAAGGCCCACCCGGCCTTTGCGGTGGTGGCGGGCCGGCACGAATACGATGGTGTGTTGCCGCACTGGAGTGCACAGGGAATACAGGGAGAGATACGCCGCCTGCATGAGCTGCGCGAGGCCGCGCTGCAATTCGGCGCCGGGGAACTGGGCGCAACGGGCCAGTATCAGCGTGACTATTTGCTGGCCGTTATCGACCGCTCGCTGTTCTGGCTGGAAAAAGCCGAGTGGCCTTTCGTCAACCCGGCATTTTATTTTGACTGGGCGGGTGATTCGCTGGACCCCAACCCCTATATCACTCTCAATTATGCGCCGCTGGAAGAGCGCATGAAATCCTACACCCGCTATGCGCAGAATTTGCCCCGGGCCGTGGCCCAGATCCGCGCCAACCTGCGCATGCCCATGGCGCGCACCCGCCTGGAATACGGCATCAGTTCCTTCGGCGGCCTGGCAGAATACTTTGTCAACGACGTGCCGAAGGTATTTGCGGCGGTTGAAAACGAGGCCCTGCAGGCAGAATTCCGACAGGCCAACACGGCGGCCGCGGAAGCCATGGCCGGCCTGACCGATTGGCTGAAATCAAACCGTGTCACGGCTGACGAAAACTTCGCCCTGGGTGCTGAACTTTACCGCCAGATGATTTATGACACCGAGCGGGTGGACATCTCGCTGGCCGAACTGCAGGAAATGGGTGAAACCGACCTGCACCGCAACCAGTTGGCGCTGGGTGAGGCTTGCGCAGAATTCACGCCGGGTGAAACCATTGCCGCCTGCATTGCCCAAATGAACAGCCGCAAGCCTCCCGGTGGTTCGGTTGAAACGGCCAGGCAGCAGCTGGTTGAAATCAAGGCCTTCATGATCGAACAGGACCTGGTCACCATCCCGGGCACCGAAGAAGCCCTGGTGGCCGAGTCGCCGCCTTACGCGCGTTCCAACGCTGCCTACATCAACATTCCCGGGCCATTTGAAAAGAACCAGCCCTCGGTGTACAACATTTCCCCGCCCGACAGCAGGTGGACCGAGGAAGTCCAGCAAGGCTATATCCCGGGCGAGTCTGACCTGCTGTTCACTTCCGTGCACGAGGTCTGGCCCGGGCATTTTCTCAATTTTCTCCATGCCAACCGGGCGCAGTGGCCATTTGGCCGGGTGTTCGTCAGCTACGCGTTTGGCGAAGGCTGGGCGCATTACACGGAAGAAATGATGCTGCAGGCCGGGTTGCGCAATGGCTCGCCGGAGACGCGTATCGGGCAGATCGCCAACGCCCTCCTGCGCGACGCGCGATTCCTTTCATCCATTGGCTTGCACACCGGTTCGATGACCGTGGTGGATGCGGAAAAGCTGTTCATGGAAGAGGCCTACCAGGATGACGGGACGGCGCGCCAGCAGGCGGCGCGCGGTACCTACGACCCCGGCTATCTAAATTACACGCTGGGTAAATTGATGATCATGCAGCTGCGGGAAGACTGGACCCGGGGACGTGGCGGGCGCGAGGCCTGGCATGAGTTTCACGATACATTCCTGTCCTTTGGCGGACCACCCATACCGCTGGTTCGCGCGCAAATGCTGGGCCAGAATGGAGATTGAGTTTTTCGGCGCGGCCGGCGAGGTTACCGGTTCCTGCCACATCCTGCGCGTGCAGGGACGCACCGTGCTGCTCGATTGCGGATTGATCCAGGGCAGCCGCAAGGACGAAGCACGCAACGCCGACCCGTTTCCGTTTGATGCGGCGGCAGTGGATGCCGTGGTCCTCAGCCATGCGCACCTGGACCATTGCGGCCGGCTGCCTTTGTTGGTGAAACGCGGCTTCCGCGGCCCGATATTCGCGCAGGAGGCCAGTTGCGAGCTGGCCGCCATCCTGCTGGCGGATGCGGCGCACCTGGAAGAACGCGACGCGGAGTACCAGTCACGCAAAACCGGCAAGCAGGTCAAGCCGCTCTACACCCTGGCGGAAGGCGAAGCGGTCATGCGCCAGATGCAGGGCTTGAAATACCGGCAACCATTCGACGTAGTGCCGGGGCTGAGGGCCTGCTTTCGCGATGCAGGCCACATCCTCGGCTCCTGTTCTGTCGAATTGAAACTGGAAGAAAGCGGGCTGCAAAAGAACATCGTTTTTTCCGGAGATTTGGGACAGTATGGCACGCCGATTCTCCACGACCCTGAATGTATCGAAAAGGCTGACCTGGTGTTGATGGAATCCACCTACGGCGGGCGCCGCCACCGGGACCGCGAACAGACGGTGCAGGAGCTCGGTGAAATCATAACGGCGGCCCGGGCCGGCAAGGGCAATATCCTCATACCCGCCTTCGCCATTGGCCGCAGCCAGGAAGTGCTGTACCTGCTGGCCAGGCATTACGATGAATGGGACCTTGGCCGCTTTCAGGTCTTTCTTGACAGCCCGATGGCGATCGAGGCATCGAAAGTCTATTGGAATTACATCCATCTGCACGACGAGGAGGCCAACCAGTTGCGGCTGGAAAACGGCAGTATTTCCGCCATGCCCAACCTGAAGCTGTCGCGGGCAACCGAGGATTCCATGGCCATCAACCGCATCCGCTCCGGGGCCATCATCATCGCTGGAAGCGGCATGTGCAACGGCGGCCGCATAACCCACCACCTCAAGCACAACCTCGGCCAGGCGCAGAACCAGGTCGTGATTGTCGGCTACCAGGCTTTCGGTACGCTGGGCCGCAAGCTGGTGGACGGTTTTGACACCGTTCGCATCCACAACGAGGAGGTGCAGGTGCGGGCGAAAATACATACCGTGGGCGGCCTGTCAGCGCATGGAGACCAGGAGGACCTGGCGCGCTGGTACGGCTGCATGGCCAGGCCTTCGCCGGGCGATACTCCCCCGCCAGTGTACCTGGTGCACGGCGAGCGCGAAGCGCAGAACATATTCAAGCAACACCTGCATACACGTTTTGGTACTGCGGTTCACCTGCCGGATCCGGGCCAGCGCCTCGACCTGGCAACGTTGTCGATCGCGGCCTGAACCAGGCCGGTTGACCGTCCTTACAAGGACAAAGTCATAAAGCGGTTGCAGGAAGAGTGGCCGGTGTTGCCCATCGCCTGCGGGATTGGTTTGAAGCCGTGTGTTTCATACAGCCGCCTGGCCCGGTGCATGTTTTCCAGCGTTTCCAGGTAACACAGGGCGTAGCCGGCGTCCCGGGCCGCGTCAAGGACTATGCGTAGCAGGCGGCTGCCAAGGCCCGCGCCGCGCAGTTCGGGCAGGAAATACATTTTCCGCAGTTCACAATCACCCGCTTCCCCACCAAGCAGCGGCCCAAAGCCGCCACAGCCCAATAGCTTGCGGTCGCGTTCGATCACGAAGAACGCTGAATGCGGCGGGGGGTAGGCCTCGAACATGGCGTCCACCTCGGCATCATTGATGGAATATCCGCAGCCGACGGCACCAAACTCGGTCATGACCTGGCGGATGATGCGCGCCACCGCCGGGTTGTCGCGCTGCCGGATCAGTCTGATGCGGTATTCGCCACCGCTGCGCTCGGAGGACTCGGGCGAGCCCGGGCTCACGCGCCGTGCCTCTCGCGCAGGGTGGCAATGACGCGTTCGAATGGCAAGTTGCGCGACTGCAACAGCACCAGCAGGTGAAACAGCAGGTCCGCAGCCTCGTTGCACAATTCCGTCTCGTCTCCGGTGGTGGCGGCGAGAGCAGTTTCCACACCTTCCTCGCCGAGCTTTTGCGCTATGCGCCGCGTGCCTTCATTCAGGAGTTGGGTGGTATAACTGCCCGGCGGCCGGTCGCGGTCGCGTTGTTCCACCACACGCTGCAATTGCGCCAGGAAGGCCAGGCCAGGCGCCACCGCGGTCTCTTCATCAAAGCAACTGGCGCAACCGCGGTGACAGGTCGGGCCATGGGGAATGGCCAGGACCAGCAGGCTGTCGCGGTCACAGTCCGCGTGAACGGCGGTGAGATCGAGGAAGTGGCCGGACGTCTCTCCCTTGGTCCACAATTGCTGGCGTGAACGGCTCCAGAAGGTCACCCGGCCGCTGGCCAGCGACTGCTGCAGGGCTTCCCGGTTCATCCAGGCCTGCATCAGCACCCGGCCGTCAAAGGCGTCCTGCACCACCGCCGGTAACAAACCACCGCCCTGGTCCCAACACAGCCCGTCTGCCTGAGCGGATGCGGAAATCAACATGGTCTCACCTCGATACCGGCTGCCGCCAGTGACTGCTTGAGCGCCGGGATGGGTATCTGCCCGGAATGAAAAACGGTGGCGGCCAGGGCTGCATCGACATCAGCTTCGGCGAACACCTGGATGAAATGTTCCACCGATCCAGCGCCGCCGGAAGCGACCAGCGGTATCGGCACTATCGCGCGCGCCGCCGCCAGTTGTGCAATGTCGTAGCCCGCGCGCGTGCCATCGGCGGACATGCAGTTGAGCACGATTTCTCCGGCGCCACGCTGCGCGGCTTCGGCCAGCCAGTCCAGGGTATTGCGCCCGGGGGTGCGCATGCGGTCCGGCGCACCAGTGTGCGAACGCACGGTATAAGCGCCAGCGTCCCGGATCGAATCGACACCCACCACGACGCACTGGCTGCCGAAGGCTTGCGCCAGTTCATCGATCAATTGCGGCCGCTCCAGCGCCGGCGTGTTGATGGATACCTTGTCGGCGCCCTGGTTGAGCACCTGCCCGGCGTCGCCGACACTGCGTATGCCGCCGGCAACGCAGAACGGGATGTCGATGGTCTCGGACACCCGCCGCACCCACTGGACATCGACGCTGCGGCCGTCCGGGCTGGCGGTAATGTCGTAGAACACCAGTTCGTCCGCGCCCTCGTCACGATATCGCGCGGCCAGTTCCAGGATGTCTCCCACCACGCGGTGATCACGGAAGCGTACGCCTTTGACCACCTGCCCGTCGCGCACGTCGAGGCAGGGGATGATGCGCCGGGCGACACTGTTTGGGGAAAGGTGTTGTTCGCTCATGCCAGGGCTTCCAGGGCTTCGCTGACCGTGAAACATCCTTCCAGCAAAGCCTTGCCGCTTATGGCGGCGGCGACCCCTGTTTCGCGCAGTTGCTGCAGGTCGCGCAAGCCGGCAACACCGCCGGAAGCCTGGATCTGCAGGCCCGGGTAACGTTGCACGAGTTCGCCATACAGCGCGAGGTTGGGACCGCCCAGAGCTCCGTCCCTGCCGATGTCGGTGCACAGCAGGTGCTGCAGTCCCTGGCCGGTCAGTTCGTCCAGCACTTCCCACAGGTTGCGTTCTCCGGCCTGGGTCCAGCCGTGAATCCGCGGCCAGGGGGTGCCTTCGGCGTCCAGCGCGACGTCGAGGGCGCTGACGATTTTTTCCGCGCCGAATTCATTCAGCCAGCCCAGGAAACGGGCGGTCTGCGACACGCAGATGGTACCGATGACGACGCGCGCGGCACCATGCGCCAGGCGCGTGGCAATGTCCTCGCCCGTGCGCACGCCGCCGCCGGTCTGCACCGATTGCCGGGCCTGCCGCAGCAACTGCAACAATTGGCCAGGGCTGGCGGATTGGCCGTCGCGCGAAGCGCCGAGGTCGACCACATGCAGCCATTGCGCCCCTTCCGCTGCATATTCATTGGCCAACTGGAGTGGCGTGACAGCGTACTTTTTGCAGTCATCGAAGTCGCCGTGACGCAGTCTGACGACGTCGCCCTGGAGCAGGTCAATGGCCGGGATCAAGTGCATGGCTACCCCTTCAATACTGATCAAGAAAGTTTTGCAACAGCGCGGCGCCGGCCGACGCCGAGCGCTCCGGGTGGAACTGCGCGCCGTAAAAGTTTCCCTGGCGCACCACGGCGCTGAAGGTCTGGCCGTGGGTACTGCTGGCCAGCGTCCAGTCGCCCAGCGGTGCCGCATAGGAGTGGACGAAGTAGAACCAGCGGCCATCGAGCGCATCGCACAACGGGTTGCTCTTGACCATCGACAGCCGGTTCCAGCCCATGTGCGGCACGCGGCATTGCGCTGTCTGGGCCAGCCGGGTCAGCCGGGCGGGTATCAGCCCCAGCATTTCGGCCTGGTCTTCAGCGGATGATTCGAACAACAGTTGCATACCGAGGCAAATCCCCAGCACCGGTTGGGTCAGGCGCCGAATGACATCGACCAGACCGTGACCACGCAACACCGTCATGGCCTGTCCCGCGGCACCCACCCCCGGCAGGATGACCCGGCTGGCCCCGCTGATGGTGGCGGCATCGGCGCTGAATACGGGTTCCGCGCCCAGTCGCCTGAGGGCATGCAACACGGATGCGATGTTGGCCCCGCCGCTGTCGACCACGACCAGACTCATTACAGACTGCCCTTGGTGCTTGGCAGGGCGAAACCCTGGCGCGCCAGCGCCGGGCGCAGGGCGCGGCCTGCGCCCTTGAACAAGGCCTCGATCATGTGATGGGTGTTCTCGCCTTTGACCTGCATGTGGATGGAAGCGCGCAGGGCCTGGCTCAGCGAGGCGAAGAAATGACGCACCATTTCGGTGGACAGCTCACCAATCCGGTCGCGCCCAAACTCGGCTTCGAAAACGAAGCTCGGCCGCCCTGACAGATCAATGGCGACTTGTGCCAGGGATTCATCCATCGGCAAAACGAAGCCATAGCGGCCGATGCCGCGGCGCGCCCCCAAAGCCTGGTCCAGGGCCTCACCCAGAGCCAGGGCGCAGTCTTCAACGGTGTGGTGTTCATCGATTTCGAGGTCACCGGCGCAGTGCAGCTCAAGCCGGAAACCGCCGTGGCTGGCCAGTTGGTCCAGCATGTGATCAAAAAAGCCGATGCCGGTGTTGCACTCGCTTTGGCCGGCCGAACCCTGGGCAGCATCCAGATCGACGAACACCCGAATGTCGGTCTCATTGGTTTTACGCGTCACCGTAGCTTGCCGCGGCCGCGTGACCAACTGGTGCGCGATACCCTGCCAGTCATGGTGGCCGGTTCCCAGCCGGTAAGCGCCAATGCCCAGGTTGTGGGCCATCTGCAGGTCCGTCTCGCGGTCGCCGATGACCCAGCTGTCTTCGAGATCCAGTTGCCCGGACTTCAGATAGCCCAGCAACATGCCGATGCCGGGTTTGCGGTCCGGTGAGTTTTCACGCGCAAAGTGCGGGTCGACGTGGACGGCGCTGAATTCGATGCCCTGGGAGGCGAACAGGTCGAGCATTTTCTGCTGCACGACGGCGTACTTCTGCAGCGGATACGAGCCGGTGCCGAGGCCATCCTGGTTGCTGACGATGACGAATTCATAGCCGGCCTGCTGCAAGGCCAGCAGGGCGGGAATCACGCCCGGCGCCAGTTGCAGTTTCTCCAGCGAATCCACCTGTTCGTCGGGCGGCTCGGCAATCAAGGTGCCATCGCGATCGATAAACAGGATTCTTCTTTTGCCGCCTTTCCGGCTCATGTGCTTGTCGCCTCCCATCGGTCCAGGGCCTGTTCCAGGGCAGCCAGGTCCTGCTTGCTGCCCACCGAGATGCGGATACAGTCGCGCAGGACGGGGTCGTGCGCATAAGCGCGCAGAATCACGCCCAGGCGGGCGCAGTGGGCCAATAAGCCGTCCGCATCGCGCACCTTCAGCAGGACGAAATTGGCTTCGCCTGGCCAGGTTTCCAGCACGAAAGACCGGCCCTTCAGCAAGCGGAGCAGGATCTGCTTGTTCTCGTGCAACTCTGTCAGGCGCTGTTGCTGGCGTGCCCGCATGTCCGCCTGCAGCGCCCGCAGCGCCAGGGCAGCGACCGGGCTGGCCAGGGGGTAGGGCGCGATGATGCGCTGCAGCAGGCCGATGACCTCGGGTTGGGCCAGCACGGCGCCGCAGCGCAGGCCGGCCGAGGCCCAGGCCTTGGACAGGGTGCGCAACACCACCAGCTGCGGATTGCCCGCCATCAGGCGAATCGAAGAAGCACGATCGCAGAATTCGGCATAGGCTTCGTCAACCACGACGATGGCGCGGTTTTCGCTGAGCGCCAGCAGTTCGGCCAGGAAACCCTCATCCACGCAATCCCCCGTGGGGTTGTTGGGCGAGGTCAGGAATACCAGCCGGATACGCTGGTCCTGGCGGATTGCTTCCAGCATACCGGCCGTGTCGATGGCAAAGCCGTTCGCCGATTGGCGTGGCACGGAGACCACCGCGGCGCCCTGGGTTTGGGCCGCAATCCGGTACATGCCGAAAGTCGGCGGGCTCTGCAGGATGGCGTCGATGCCGGCACGGCAGAACACGCGGGTCAGCAGGTCGATGCCTTCATCGCTGCCACGGGTGACCAGCACCTGGTCGCAGGCTACCGAGTAAAGCCCGGCCAGGGCCTCCACCAGCTCATGCGGTTGCGGGTCCGGGTAGCGATTCAGCGACAAGTGATCATTGTTGTCATCGAACAGGGGCCAGGGCGACTCATTGGCATTGAGCAATACGCCGCGGGCCGGCGCCTCCTTGCGCGCGGAAGAGTAGGGCTGCATCGCCACGATCTCGGGCCGGGCCAGGGAAAGCACGCTCATGAAGCCGCCTCGATCCAGTCCAGGCGGGAGCGCACCGCCATGCGATGTGCTTCCAGCCCTTCCACCTGCGCCAGGATTTCGGCGCTGGGCCCGACGCGGCAGAGCGCCCCGGCGCTGGCCTCCTGCAGGGTCATACGGCGCATGAAATCGCCGATGCCCAGGGCGCCGTGGGAGCGGGCAAAGCCATAAGTAGGCAGCACGTGGTTGGGGCCTGAGCAGTAATCGCCCAGGGATTCCGGGGTCCAGCGGCCGATGAACACGGAGCCGGCGTTTTCGACCCGCGTGGCCAGGAGTCGGGCGTTCGCCGTGTTCAGGATGAGGTGCTCCGGCGCGTAGTCATTGGCGATGGACAGGGCCGTATCCAGGTCCGGGACCTGGATGACGCGGGCGGCGGCCAGCGACTGTTGCAGGATCGCGCAGCGCGGCGATGCGGCCGCGAGCTGATCGAGGCGGGCGATGACGGCAGTGGCCAGTGCGCCACTGTCGGTCAGCAACAGGACCTGCGAGTCGGCGCCATGTTCCGCCTGCGATAACAGATCCCAGGCGATGAAATCGACCCCGCCACGCTCGGCCGCGGCCGCATCGGCGATGACCAGCACTTCGGATGGGCCGGCAGGCATGTCGATGGCGGCACCTGCCGGGTCCCTGGATACCTGCTGCTTGGCCTCGGTCACCCAGGCGTTTCCCGGGCCAAACACCTTGTTGCAGCGCGGCACGGTTTCCGTGCCGTAGGCCATGGCGGCCACGGCCTGGGCGCCGCCGGCGCAGAACACCCGGTCGACCCCGCACAGGCTTGCCGCGGCCAGTACCTCGCTGGCGATTGCCCCGTCACGGCCCGGCGGAGAGCACATGACCAGTTCGCGGCAGCCCGCCAGGCGCGCCGGGATGGCCAGCATCAGCACGGTCGATATCAACGGCGCGGTGCCTCCGGGGATATAGATGCCCACGGTGCGCAATGGCCGGTAGCTCACGGTGCAGCTCAGGCCCGCGGAAGTTTCTACCGTGCGTTCAGCCGGCAAGTCGGCCACATGAAACATGCTGATTCGCGCGCTTGCATCGGCGATCGCTCCGGCCACCCGAGGATCGAGTGCCTGCCGTGCCTGGAGCAGAGCTGCCCGACTGATCTCGAACGACGCGGGCCTTACCCCATCGAACTGCGCGGTCAGCCGCGCCACAGCCTGGTTACCTTCCGCGCGCACCTGGGCAATGATGGCGGCGACAGCATCCTGCAAACCCGGCACTGCCGTGGCTGGTCTTTGCAACAGGGCGGCACGCTGTGGCGCATCGAGCTCCTCCCAAACAGCGATTTTCGGAACAAAAGAGCTCATGCCAGCATCTTCTCCACCGGCAACACCAGGATGGCCGAAGCGCCGACGGCTTTCAGCGCCTCGAGGTGCTCCCAGAATATGGCTTCGCCGCAAACGGCATGGATGGCAATGCGGTCAGAACCTTCCAGCGGCATGATGGACGGGTGTTCGACGCCCGGCAGCAGGGCGGTGATCTTGTCGAGCGCATCACGCGGGGCGTGCAGCATGACGTACTTGCTTTCCGCCGCCTGCAGCACACCCTCGATGCGGGACAGCAGCCGCTCGAGCAGCACCTGCTTGTCCTCGTCGATTGGCTGTGCCGTACGATACAGCGCAGCCTGGCTCTCGAACAGTACTTCCAGTTCACGCAGGTGATTGGCGCGCAAGGTCGAGCCGGTGGAAACCAGGTCGGCAATGGCGTCGGCAGTGCCCAGGCCTGGTGCGATCTCGACCGACCCTGACAACTCGACGATTTCCATGTCGATGCCCCTTTCCTGCATCAGTGACCGGGTCAGCGCGGGGTAACTGGTGGCGATGCGCAGCCCTGCGAGTTCGGCGCTGCCGCTGATCGCCATGTTTTCCGGCACGGCCAGTGACAAGCGACAATGGCCAAACCCCAGTTTGCGCAGGCAAACAAGTCCGCTGCCCCCGTTGCGCTCCAGCATGACTTCGCGGGCGATGTTTTCACCCACGATGCCCAGCTCACATACGCCATCCAGCAACAGGCGTGGAATATCGTCATCCCGCACCAGCAGCAGGTCGACGGGAAAATCCTGCCCGTACCAGAACAGCTTGTCCTTGCTGCGCGCGAAGCGCAGCCCGCAGTTCTTCAATATCTCCAGTGAACGTTCCGACAAACGGCCGGATTTCTGGACGGCGACTCTCAATCTGCTCATGCTTTGCCCCTGAAACGGTCGAGCACGGTGCGGTAGCCGCCCGTACCCAATTCCATGTAGCGCGCCACGCGGCCTATGGTCGTTACGCTGACCTGGGTGAGATCGCGGATTTCACGATAGCTCAGACCTTGTTCCAGCAATTGCGCCACCCTCCAGCGGTCGGCCATGGCTTCTATTTCGGCCGGTGTGCACAGGTCCTCAAGGAACAGGCGCATTTCCGCCGGGGATAGCAATGAACACAGAGCCTCGGCGAGGGATTTTGCCGCCGATTTCAGCTGGCTCTTCTGAGCGGGATCGTGATGTTTCATCGTAGATTCACTGTTCCAATGTATTAGCGTATTAGTACGCTGTAGATGCTACGCGATAAACAGCGCCGTTTCAAGCTGGCAATGGAATGGGCAAAAATTTGGCGAATGGATGAGGGGCTCCTTAAACCATCCCCCCGCGCGTGGCGTCTAACCGCGTTACAGCACCATAGTGTTTCTTACTGCAACGGGAGATCCGCGATGAAAACCATGACGAGCCTGGCCCTGGCCTCGATGCTGTCGGTTTCGGCCGCAATGGCCGACGTAAGCGAAACCAAGGAGTACAACTTCGAGCTGAACGAGGGCGGCCGCATCAGCCTGGCCAACATCAATGGGGAAATCCGGGTTACGGGTGGCGATGGCAAGCAGGTGCATATCACGGCAAAAAAGACCGCCGGCACGCAGGAGTATCTCGATGGGCTGGAAATCGTTGTTGATGCCAGCGCTGACTCCATACGCATTGAGACCAAACACCCGGACAGCGCTGGCGGCTGGTTGCGCTGGGGTAATGACAGCAGCGGCAGCGTTGATTACGAGATGTCGGTCCCGCAGGGAGCACAACTCGACACGATAGAAACCGTGAACGGAGATATCACGATCAGCGGGGCCAGGGGCCTGGTCAGCGTGGAAAGTGTCAATGGCGATCTGACGCTGGAAGGGCTGGTGGGTGACGTCAATATGGATACGGTGAACGGCTCCCTGAAGGCGCAATTCGAAGTGTTGGGTGCGGGGCAGCGCGTCAGCGCCGACGCCGTCAACGGCTCAGTGGTGCTGAAGTTGCCGAAAAATGCCAGCGCCAGGATCAACGCCGAATCACTCAATGGCGATATCGACGCCGATGATTTCGGCCTGGAGCCGGATAAGGGTTACGTAGGGCGCGACCTGGATGGGCAGATCGGCGCGGGCGAGGCGCGGGTAAACATCGATACCGTCAACGGCTCGATCACCATCAAGAAGAGTCAATAAACCCCACCGCCGTTCACGGCTCGTCTCTCTCTATCCACTAGCTCGACGTCGCGCCAAAGGGCATCCGGTCCCGGGCCTATTAACAACCGTGCGAGGCACCCGTCGCCGTTCACGGCTCCGTCTCCCCGCATCACCGGCCCTTTGGGCTGCCCTCGCGGTCCGGCTGTCCTGCGCGGGCGGCCTCACAGGGCATCCGGCCCTGGGCGGCCAATGTACAGGAAGTACAGGTGCCGCGAAGGCCAGGGATGGCCGAGAGCGGCCTCGAAAGGACTTCCTGTCCATTCGCCCACTGTCCAGCCGTTCCGCTCGGCGGCGCGCGAAAGGGGAGCCGGTCCCGTAAACGACGCCGAGTGGCGCCGGAGCGACTGAGCGGAGGGACGGGATGTCCCGACAGGCCCGAAAGGGAAGGATGCCCTTCCGGGCCGTGCTCACCAAGCGACCAGCCGCAAGGGCAGCCCCGCATTAGCGGGGCCGGAGGCCCGGGAACGGAAACCCTTGCGCGCGGCGCAGAGCTTTGTAGGAGACGGGGCCGTGGACGGCGACGAGTGTTTAGCATAGCAGTTGACCGGATGGGGAGAGGATGCCCTTTGGCGAAAAGACGAGCCCTTATCTAAGGCTGGGGGACGGGACCGTGAAAGGCAGCAAGCGTTTGGAAGGGAACTGTGCCGTGAACAGGGCAAGAGGTATAGCCAGCGCTACCAGAGGAAAGTGCAGGCAGGGCCCAAAATGGCCTGTTTTTTCGCCGGCTGCTGATATATCATGCGATTATAAAGTCCATCCAAGGTCATAATCCATGTCCGATATCCAGTGGCGCGGGGTCTTTCCAGCCCTGACCAGCAAGTTTACCGCGGATGACAAACTGGACTGGAACGCCATGGGGCAGCATCTGGCATTTCAGCTCGACGCGGGGGTGCATGGGCTGATCGTGCTGGGCTCATTGGGTGAGAATTCCACGCTCAGCATCGAAGAAAAAATCGAGATCGTGCGATTTTTCGCTACCGCTGAGCGCCGTGACCGGCCCCTGATTGCCTGTATTGCCGAGTCCTCCACGCGCCAGGCGCGGCAGTTTGCAGCGGCTGCAGCCGACGCCGGGGCGGACGGCTTGATGTTGTTGCCACCCATGCGCTACCCCGCCGACCGCCGCGAAACGTTGACCTACCTGAACGCCGTGGCTGCGGCCACCGAACTTCCGGTCATGTTGTACAACAATCCGGTGGCTTACACGATTGACATTTTGCCGGCGGATTTCGCTGAGCTGGCGGACAATCCCCGCTTCGTCGCCATCAAGGAATCATCCGCGAACACTCGGCGCATTCCTGAAATCCGGCGCCTGACCGGTGACCGTTTTGCCCTCTTCTGCGGTGTGGATGACCTGGCCCTGGAGAGTTTCGCCCTCGGCGCCCGTGGCTGGGTTGCCGGGCTGGTGGCGGCTTTCCCACGCGAGACCATGCGGCTTTGGGAGTTGGTGCAGGCAGGCCGCTGGGACCAGGCGCGGGAATTGTACGAGTGGTTTTTACCTTTGCTGCATCTCGACATCGGGCCCAAGTTCGTGCAACAAATCAAGTTGGTGGAATCCCTGATGGGAGTTGGCAGCGCCCGGGTGCGGGCCCCGCGGCTGCAATTGAGCGACAGGGAAGCCACGCAGGTCGAACAGATTCTCAACGCAGCGCTCGAAAGCCGTCCCAGCTGGTGATGGCTAAATGGGGTCAGGTTCAATTTCTTTTCGTCCACCGAAACGGTGTGTGCCCTTACAAGTGAAGAAATTGAACCTGACCCCGTTGCTCACAGAAATCAATTGCGCCAGCCTGGCGGAACGGGCTTATACCCAGCTCGAAGCGAAACTGGTGACTTTGCAGCTGAAACCAGGCGCTCTGATCTCCGAGGGCGAACTGATCGAAATGACCGGTATTGGCAGAACCCCGGTGCGCGAGGCGATCCAGCGCCTGGCCCAACAGGAACTGTTCCGGGTCGTGCCGCGCAAAGGCTTGCTGGTTGCCCCGGTCAGCCGCTCCGGCATGCTCAATATTCTCGAGACACGCAAGCCGCTGGAGCGGCTGGTGGTGCATCGTGCCGCGCTCAATGCCCGCGATGAGCAGCGCAGCGGCCTTAGCGCCATCGCCAGGGAGTTGGCCGCTTGCCACGAACGCTTCGATGAGTTTCTGCGCCTCGACCACGAGCTGGACGTCTTGCTGGACGATTGTGCGGCCAATCCATTTGCCGCCACGGCGCTTTTGCCTTTGCGCAGCCACAGCCGTCGCTTCTGGTTCTACCACCGGGCGCGGATCCAGCTGTCCGATGCCATTGCCGCGCACGCCCAGCTGGCGCGCCTGGTCGCACGCCGCGATTTCAACGGCGCCCAGAAAGCTTCGGATGGCATCATTGCCGTGCTGGAGCGGCTGGCCGGCAATGCTGACAGGATGAGTCGGGATGAATGACACCCGACCGCATTGCATCGTGGTCGGCGCCGGTATCGTGGGCGCCTCCTGCGCCTGGCATTTACGCCGCAGGGGAGCGGCCGTCACGCTCATCGACCCGGTCGAGCCGGGGCAGTCGACCAGTTTTGGCAACGCGGGCTGCATATCGCCTTCGTCGATCTCTCCCTTCTCCTATCCCGGGGCCATCCGCAAGGTCCCGGGCTGGTTGCTCGATCCGCTGGGACCCATGCGTATCCGCTGGGTTGACGCGCCGGGCCTGGCGCCGTGGTTTTGGCGCTTCTGGCGCGCTGGCAGCGCCCGCCGGGTGGATGAAATTGCGGCGGCGCAAAAGACACTGATGGCCACGGCAAGTGCGGACTTTGATGAAATTCTGCGCGAAACCGGCAATGAGTCATTACGAAAATCGGCAGGCCTTATCATGCTGTATGGCAATGAGGCTGAATTTGCCGCCGATGGCTGGCACTATGACATCCGGCGCAGGTACGATCTGCCCTGGCAGCGATTGACCCGCGCAGAACTAACGGTCATGGAGCCGTCCATCCAGCTGGGAGACGAGGGCATCGCGGTGCTGGATCCGGCCTGGCAGCATGTCCTGTCGCCGGCGGATGTGGCCAGCCGCATCGCCGGGTCGGCTTTTTCCCTGGGCGCGGAGTGGCTGCGGGAGCGCGTCCGCCGGGTGGAGGCAAATCCCGCTGGCGTTTCGATCCGGACCGACGCAGGCAAACAGATTGATGCCGACTACCTGGTACTGGCTTCCGGTGTGTGGACCAACGACTTGCTGGTCCAGCTGGGGCACCGTGCTCCCCTGGTCGCGAAGCGGGGTTACCACAGCATGCTGGCACGGCCCAATGTAACGCTTTCCCACCCGCTGATGTCGGTTTCGGAATACGTTGTCATTACCCCGATGCGTGATGGCCTGCGCGTTGCCGGCACCGCGGAGTTCGCACGCATCGATGCCGAGCCGGATTACCGCCGGGCCAGGGCCTTGTTGCAGCATGCCCGGCGATTCCTGCCCGGGCTGGCGGGCGAGGAAGTCACCGAATGGATGGGCCAACGCCCGATGACGCCGGATTCCATGCCGGTGCTTGGCCGCCTGCCGGGGCATGAGCGCGTGCTGTGTGCTTTTGGCCATGGCCACTACGGCCTGACCCAGGGGCCGACCACCGGGCGCATCATTGCCGACCTGGCGTTCGGACAGCCGCCCCACGTCGACCTCAAGCCGTTTTCCGCTGACCGATTCTAGCTTTGGCCGCACCGTGAGCACTCCAGGCAAGCACGAGTTTTTCTGTATCGATGCGCACACCTGCGGCAATCCCGTGCGGGTGGTGGCCGAGGGTGGGCCGCAATTGGAAGGCAACTCGATGGCCGAGCGCCGCCAGCATTTCCTGCGCGAATACGACTGGATCCGCACGGCGCTGATGTTCGAGCCACGCGGCCACGCCCTGATGTCCGGCAGTATCCTCTATCCCTCGACCCGGGAGGACTGCGATATCGGCGTGTTGTACATCGAGACCACGGGTTGTCTGCCGATGTGCGGCCACGGCACCATTGGCACGGTGACCATCGCCATCGAAAACGGCCTGGTGACGCCGCGCACCCCGGGCCAGCTGGTGCTGGAAACCCCGGCCGGCAAAGTCATCACGCATTTCACCCACGAGCACGGCAAGGTGCGCTCGGTGCGCTTCACCAATGTGCCGTCCTATCTGCATTCACGGTCACTGGAAGTGGAGTGCCCTGAACTGGGTGGAACGCTGATGGTCGACGTGGCCTACGGTGGAAACTATTACGCTATCGTGGAGCCGCAGGAACGGTACCGCGACCTGGGCGAACTCAGCGCAGCACAGATCATCCAGATCAGCCCGCGCCTGCGCGAGCGCCTGAATAAGCGCTATCGCTTTTTCCACCCTGAAGATGCGCGCATCAACGGACTGACGCATTTGTTATGGACCGGATTGCCGCTCAAACCCGATTCGCATGCGCGCAACGCGGTGTTTTACGGTGAGCAGGCCATCGACCGTTCACCCTGCGGCACCGGGACATCGGCGCGCATGGCGCAACTGGCGGCCCGCGGCGAACTCCGGCCGGGGGATCGTTTCGTGCACGAAAGCTACATTGGCAGCCAGTTCACCGGCCGGATCGAGGCGGCCAGCCAGGTGGGCGACTATCCCGCCATCGTTCCGAGCATTGAAGGCTGGGCGCGGGTGTACGGGCGGAACTTCATTACGGTGGACCCGGCGGATGATCCCTATTGGCAGGGCTTCCTGGTCACCTGAGGCTCCTGGGAGAAAGCAGATCATGTCGAAAGCTCATTTTCGCACTCTGGCAATCACTGTCGCCGTGGTCTTATGGTCTCTTCCAGGGACCCTGACTGCGGCGGGCGACGCGGATCGTTTCCAGCGGATTTACGAGGCTGAATGGGCCTTCCGCCTTAAAGAATTTCCTTTACTGGCATCGGCCACCGGCAGTGACCAGTACGCCGGCGAGCTGGGCCATGTGAGCGAGCCGGATCAACTGCGGCGCCATATTTATTGGCAGGATATCCGGCGGCAACTGGACGGAATTTCCTGCCAGCGCCTCGAGCGCGAGGAATGCATCAACTACCGGCTCTATATCAAGCAGATCGACGATTTCCTCGCGCGCTATGAAACACGCGCCTACCTCATTCCGTTCAACAGCGACTGGGGCTTCTACATGGAATGGGGCCGCCTGCCGGCCGATACGGATTTTGCCGATGTGCAGGATTACCGTGATTACCTGTCCCGCCTGAGCCAGATCGGCGTGGTGATGGACGAATACATTGCCCTGATGCAGGCGGGTGTGGACTCGGGCTTCACCCAGCCGCGAGTGATACTCCAGGGGCGTGATGAACCCATCAAGGCACAACTGGTTGATCGCGTGGATACCAGCCCCTTTTTTGTGCCACTCCTTTCCATGCCGGAAACCGTCACTGACCTTGAGCGCACCAAACTCCTCGAAACCGCGCAGCAGGTGATCAGCGACGATGTAATCCCCGCCTACCAGCGCCTGTTCAAATTTTTCCATGAAGTCTATGTACCGGGAGCACGCGAGACCCTGGGAGCCTGGCAGCTGCCGCAAGGCAAAAGTTTTTACCAGGCGCAGGTGCGCCTTTACGTCACCGTGGACATGAGCGCGCAAGAGATTCACGCCATCGGCCAGGGCGAGGTGGCCCGGATCCGCGCCGAAATGGACGCTATCATCAAGGAGGTGGGATTCGAGGGCTCATTTGATGAGTTCCTGGAGTTCCTGCGCACCGACCCGCAGTTTTATGCCAGGTCAGCCAGAGAATTGCTGGCCATCGCCTCCTATTACGCCAAGAAAATCGACGGGCGGCTGCCCATGCTGTTCGGCCACCTGCCGCGCCAGCCTTATGGCGTCGCCCCGGTGCCGGCAGATCTCGCGCCGTTTTATACCAGCGGTCGTTATATCGGTGCGCCGTTGGAAGCGCATAGAGGTGGTTACTACTGGGTCAATACCCATGCGCTGGAAAGCCGCACCCTGTATACCATCCCGGCACTGACCCTGCACGAGGGCGCGCCCGGACACCACATACAGGGCGCACTGGCGCTGGAGCTCAAAGACCAGCCGCCGTTCCGCCGCAACGATTACATTTCCGCCTATGGCGAGGGTTGGGGCCTGTACGCGGAAAAACTGGGTGTCGAGATGGACATCTACGAAACGCCTTACGAGCATTTCGGGCGGCTGACCTATGAAATGTGGCGCGCCTGCCGCCTGGTGATCGATACCGGCATTCACACCATGGGCTGGACCCGCCAGCAGGCGCAGGGTTTTCTGGCGGCCAACACGGCGCTGTCACGACACGAGGTCACCACCGAGATCGACCGTTACATATCCTGGCCGGCGCAGGCCCTGAGCTACAAGCTCGGTGAATACACTATCTGGCAACTGCGCCGGGAAGCAGAGCAATCACTGGGGGGCGATTTTGATGTCCGTGCCTTTCATGATTACATCCTGGGTCTCGGCAGCGTAACGCTGGAAATCCTGCAGGACGAGGTGCGCAGCTGGATTGCGGCACAAGGCCAGGACACCTAGCGGTGTTATGCTGGGCCCTGAAATGACCCACAGGAGAGAGTCATGCATTTACGCAAACTGATGGTGTTACCGGTGGTAATCGCGCTGCAATTGGCGAGCACTGCCGGGTATTTGCTGGCGGATGAACCCGGCACTGCCACTGACCGGCGTCCATCGCCACCCGGCGCCAGCGTGGCCATCGTCAACGTCGGGGATGGAGCCGTGGTGCCGACCACCTTCCTGGTGCAATTTTCTGTCACGGGCATGGGGATTGCGCCCGCGGGTACTGATACACCGAACACCGGGCACCATCACCTGCTGATCGATGTCGATGAGCTGCCGGACCCTGAGCTTCCCCTGCCCAAGAATGAGCAGTTCATCCACTTCGGCGGCGGGCAGACCGAAACGGAACTGACCCTGCCTGAGGGCAGGCATACGTTGCAGCTCGTGTTTGCCGATTACCGGCACATCCCGCACGACCCCGTGGTGCAGTCAGCACCTGTGACCATAACCGTGTCCTCCTCCAACTGAAATCACGGCTTGCACACAAATCGCAGACACCTGCCATGAAAATAAGCAAAGACAAGGTTGTTTCGTTTCATTACACCCTCAGCAATGCTGCCGGGGAAGTCATGGAATCTTCACGGGACCGGGATACGATGGATTACCTGCACGGTTCCGGCGGCATCATCAAGGGCCTGGAATCGGCGCTGGACGGCAAGTCAGCCGGTGACACATTGCAGGTAACCGTGGCGCCCGCGGAAGCGTATGGAGAGAAAGCACCCGCCAACATTCAACGTGTTGCCGCCAAGCATTTTCGCAACGCCCGGGCGCTCAAACCCGGCCAGGTGGTTGGTTTGCCAACCAAGCGGGGGCCGGTCCAGGTCACTGTGGTCAAAGTGGGGCGTTTCAATGTCGACGTGGACGCCAACCACCCGCTGGCAGGCCAGGCCCTGACTTTTGATGTGGAAGTGACCAGCGTCAGGGACGCAACGGAAGAAGAGAAAGCGCACGGCCATGTGCATGGCCCGGGCGGCCACGACCACGACGGCCTATAAGAATTGCGACCGCGGACAGTGCGCTTCAGGGTAGCAGCTGGTCAAGTGCTATCCGCAGCCGGGCAGCCCAGTGAGGAATCCAGTTGCGTGACCAGGGGCAAGCAGGTTAAATGGGTTTCCCACGGTTGCACGTTGAATGCTTGCAGGAGTTTCAGACATGGCCCGGTTCCCCTCCCTGCCCGAACAACCCCATCTCGCCGACGCGTTCAAGCGCTTCGGCCGTGGCATCTGGCCCTTGTGCGAATACCACGACGCGGTCCTGCGCGGCGCGTCGGAATGGAGCATTGCGGAACGCGAACTGATGGCAGCTTTCGTTTCCGGACTGAACGCCTGCCAGTTCTGTCACGGCTCGCACCGGATGATCGCGGAACTTCACGGCATTGACGCCGGGGTTCTGGAAGGCTTGATGGACGACCCCTCGCACAGCCGCGTCGGTCCCCGGCTGGCGCCGGTTCTGGCTTATTTGCGCAAGCTGACCCTGACCCCCGCGCGGATGACGGACGCGGACGCCCAATCGGTTTTCGAAGGAGGGGTGAGCGAGCAGGCTTTGTTTGATGCAATCGCGATTTGCGCCCTGTTCAACTTCATGAACCGCATTGTCGAGGGATGCGGAGTGGTGATGAACGAAGTCAATATGGCAACTTCACGCGCCCGCCATAAGAGCAACCTGGACAACCCGGCGCCTTACCGAGCGTTCGCCCGGCTGCTTGGCTTCTCCCCCGAGCACGAGGGAGCGCAGATAACCTGAACGCGGCCGCCAACAAGCAATTACCTTTTTGCTCTGAAAATCAGTGCTTCCAGGTTACTTGCTGGCCCGCCAGCCGCCTCAGTTCTTCAATATCGCGCACCTGCACCTGCTTGCGGTCGACTCGCAGCACCTTGCATTTCTGGAAGCGCGCAAGCACCCGGCTGACGGTTTCGGTGGCCAGCCTCAGGTAGCTGGCAATGTCCCGGCGCGACATGGCGAGCATGAATTCGCTTTCGGAATAACCCCGGCGGGCAAAACGCTCCGAGAGTGAAACCAGGAACATGGCGATCCGCTGGTCGGCGCTGAGATCCCCGGCGATGGTTTCCAGTTCACTGATGCGGCGGCTCATGATGCGGAACAATTCATTCTGCAATTCCGGCAACTGACGCGCCATAGCGGAGATGGATTCAAACGTCAGGCCGCAAACGGCGCCGGTGTCAAGCGCGACTACGTTGGCGGTATGAGAATGGGAGTGAATCGCATCCAGGCCGATCACCTCACCCGGCAGGTGAAAGCCCAATACCTGCTCCTGCCCCTCGTGATCGATGACGTAGCTCTTGAAGCACCCGGTGCGCACGGATGCCACGGAGCGGAACTCATCGCCGGCCCGGAACAGGTGCTCTCCCGGCTGGATTGGCCTTGAACGGTGGACAATCTGCTCAAACCGCTGCGTGTCTTCCCGTGACAGGCCCCGGGGCAGGCACAATTCGCTCAACCCACATCGGCTGCAGGCCACCTGGGCGCGTCCGGGGTGGCAGTAGAAGTCATGGACGTTTTCTGCATTTGCTGCACTTCTCATGAAACTCTCTCCTTGACGTGCGTACCGTTCTTTTATGAGTGAATTGTATTTTTTCAGGCAAACGGAAACATGCGTATATCTACCTATACGCAGATTTGTTCTGGCAAGACTGGAAGACTGGGGTCAGAGTACCTTTTCGATACAAGCAACCCGAGGACGGTACCCGCTTTCCCCCGAAAAGGTACTCTGACCCCGATTGCTCCTAGATTACCCGGGAGAAGCGGGGCTGGTTCTTGTGGGAATGCAAATACTCGTCGAATACCATGGCCACATTACGCAGCAAAAGACGTCCTTCCGGCGAGACCGCGAAACCCTCTTCGTTCAATTCGATCAGGCCATCGTCGGCCAGGTGTTGTAGTTCACTCAACTCCGGGGCGAAGTGATCGCTGAAATCGAGCCCGAAGCGCCGTTCAACGTCCGCAAAATTGATCTGCCCGTGGCACATGATGGCTTCTATGATGCCAGCGCGGGTCAAATCTTCGCCGCTAAGGCTGATGCCCCGCCAGATTGGCAACTCGCCGCGTTTGACGGCCGATTCCCAGCGCGGAATTTCTTTCAGGTTCTGCGCGTAGCAATCGCCAATTTTACCAATGGCGCTGACGCCAAGCCCCACCAGGTCGCATTCGGAATGGGTCGAATAACCCTGGAAATTCCGATGCAGGTGCCCGCTGGCCTGGGCCAGCGTCAGCTCATCTTCCGGCAAGGCAAAATGGTCCATCCCAATGTACACGTAGCCGGCTTCTCCCAGCATGTGTATGGTGGTTTCCATCAACTCCAGCTTGGTTTCAGGCGAGGGGATGTCGGCTTCCTGGATCATGCGCTGGGAGCGGAAAATATGGGGCATATGGGCGTAGTTATATACCGCCAGCCGGTCTGGACGGGCTTGTACGACGGTTTCCAGTGTGCGGCGGAAAGTCTCCCTGGTCTGCAGTGGCAGGCCGTAAATCAGATCGATGGAAACCGAGTTGAAGCCGAGCGCCCTGGCGGAGGAAACCATGGCCATGGTCGCTTCCCGGTCCTGTATCCGGTTGACGGCTTTTTGTACCTCCGGGTCGGTATCCTGCACGCCAAGGCTGATGCGGTTGAAGCCCAGGCCGGCAAGCCAGGCCAGCCTGCCGTGATCGACCGTGCGAGGGTCCACTTCGATGGAAAATTCCCGTTCTTCGACGGGCCCGAAATGGAAGGTATGGCCCAGTTCGGCCATCAGCCGTTCAAGCTGAATATCGTCAAAAAAAGTCGGCGTGCCGCCACCAAAATGCAGCTGGGTAACTTCCCGGTCGGGGTCAAAAAGCTGGCCCTGCAGCTGGATCTCACGGCACAGCAGGTCAAGATAGCTGCCGGCGAGCTCTTCGTTCCGGGTTATTTTCTTGTTGCAGCCGCAGTAATAGCAAAGTGAACGGCAGAATGGCAGGTGCACGTATAGTGACAGCGGCACAGGAATCAGTTCATCATTGCTCATGCTGACGAAGCGCCGGTACAAGTCTGCATCGAAGCCTTCGTGAAACTGCACGGCTGTCGGGTAGGAAGTGTAGCGCGGGCCCGCGACATCATATCGCTTGACCAGTTCTGGGTTGAAGCGCACTCGCTGATTCATCTTCTGCTTATTCTGTATTCATTTAGTGGGCGCAGATTACTCCTTGAATCGGATGGGGATATTGACCGATGTCAATTCACCACCTGCTCTGCGCGCCGCCGTTGCGCAGCACTCCGATGCCGGAGCGGCGAACATGGCGTATAACTGACTCAGGTCATTTTCATTTCTGGGTGGTGGTCGCAGAATGCAGCTGTCGACGGATCAGAACAGCGGTTGCGGTCGATAGCACGATTGTGAAATGACTCTCCAAGTCTACCTATTGAGGCCAGGCAAATGCCTGGCCTTTTTTTTCCCATCTCGCCGCCGTTCAATCGCCGCGATAGATGCACCCGGCGTTGCAGGTTTCCTGCACGGCCACTTTCGACAGCCCTGGCAGGCAGCCTTGCAGCCGTTGCCAGATCCAGCGCGCCAGGTTTTCGCTGGTCGGATTCTCCAGGCCTTCGATCTCGTTCAGGTAATGGTGGTCCAGTTCATCGAACAAGGGCTGAAACGCGACACGCAAATCGGCAAAGTCCATGACCCATCCGCTGGTCGGGCCGACGTCGCCACTGACATGGACCTCGACCCGAAATGAGTGGCCGTGAATGCGCGCACACTTGTGCCCCGCCGGAACATGCGGAAGGTGGTGCGCTGCTTCAATCTGGAAAACGCGGAAAACATCCATGGGCGGATTGTGCCGACTGGCTGAATGCGGCGCAATGGGCCGGGTCAGAGCTTGACCGGGTGGTTCAGCGCCCGGAGCGGAAACCCACCTTTTCGTGCGATCCGTCGCAAAATGGCTTGTTGGCCGAATGGCCGCAACGGCACAGGGAACCGCGCTGCTTCACGCATTCCTGGCCAATGGTATTGTGCAGGCGCAGCTTGCCCCGGAAACTCAACGGGCCATCCTTGATGCAGGAAATGGTGATTTTGCACGGCCGTTCCGAATGTTGGGCATCGGATGCCTCCTGGATTCGGCCGGAATTCAAAAACTCGACTTCCAGGTGATGATTGTCACAGGTCGGCTTGTTCCTGGAGGCGCCGCAACGGCACAAACTGATGTGGTTGGCGTAGGTGACGCTGCCATCTTCGCTGACCAGGGTGATGTTCCCCGTCAGGTTTATGGGGCCGGCGCTGGTGACCATGCCTTCGTTTGGAATTTCCAGCAGGCGTGGGGGTCCCAGATGCTTTTTCCGTTCCGCGAACCACCGATCCAGCGCCTTGGCCGAAGTGCTTGCGCTTTCCTTTTGCGGGGTGACTGGCGCGGCGGGGGCGGCATCATCCATGTATGCCACGAAAGAACTGCTGGCTTCAGGCCGATCCGGCGTGGCGGGTTTGTCCGCGGAGTCCTGCGCGTCCCCAAGTTGGGGCTTGGCAGTGGCTTTTGAGGCATCTTCCATTATTTCGTCTCCAGGAAATCCTTTTCCTGACTGAACTTTAGCACCATATTTTGCCCTCTGCACAACTAATTGGTGAAAAATAAAGCAGCGAAGTGCTTGGTCTCCTTGCACTTATGGCGCGAAATGAGCCTCCGCTCAGCCACTTGCCGGCTCTTTCGCGGCGGAGTGGGCCTGAATGTCTGCCAACACCTGCGCCGTGTGGGTTTCGGGATCGACCTTGTCATAGTGCTTGACGATGATGCCTTCCGGGTTCACCAGGAATGACTGCCGGCTGGCGACCTGCATCGCCATGTAATCAACCAATACGCCATAGGTTGCGGCAGTCTCGCCACCATCATCGGCCAGGATGGTGAATGGCAGCTTGTACTTGGCGGCAAACTCCTTGTGCGAATCAACGTCATCCACGCTGATGCCCACCACTTCGGCGCCAATGGCCTTGAATGCGTAAATATTGTCGCGGAAATTACAGGCTTCCGTGGTGCATCCCGGCGTGTCGTCCTTGGGGTAGAAATACACCGCCAGCCAGGTGCCACGATAGTCTTCCAGTTTATGCCATGCGCCATTCTGGTCCTGCAGGTTAAAACCGGGGGCGGCACTGCCGACCGCGGGGGGGTCGCCGGCGCAGGCAACCAGGCTTGCGGCAAGCAGTGTGATGCCAAAAAGATATCGAATCATGGGTGTGCTCCTGGCCCCGCTGGGGCTTCGTCAGATTGTAAGGTACCATGGTAGCTGAATTTCACCTTCTTAATCACCCAACAGGCACCACGGACTTACTTTAGCCGGAAAAGCGCCCGGCAGCGTTCACGGCCCGGTCTCTTCTTGCCTCTCGAAAGCTCGTCGTTCCGCCAAAGGGCATCCGCTCCCGGGCCTCCGGCCCCGATCCTGTTATATAAACTCGCCGTCGTTCACGGCCCCGTCTCCCCGCATCACCGGCCCTTTGGGCTGCCCTCACAGCCCGGCTGTCCTGAGCGGTCGGCCTCACAGGGCATCCAGCCCTGGGCGGCCTCGAATGGACCTCCTGTCCATTCGCCCGCGGTCCAGCCATTCTGCTCGGCGGTGCGCGAAAGGGGAGCCGGTCCCGTAAACGACGCCGAGTGGCGCCGGAGCGACTGAGCGGAGGGACACGATGTCCCGACAGGCCCGAAAGGGAAGGATGCCCTTCCGGGCCGTGCTCACCAAGCGACCAGCCGCGAGGGCAGCCCCGCATTAGCGGGGCCGGAGGCCCGGGATCGGATGTCCTTTGGTGGAACGACGAGCCCTTATCTAAGACTGGGGGACGGACCCATGGACGACAAAAGCTTAAAACTCAAACCGAGATGGGGGCCTTGATGGCAGGATGGTACTGGTAGTTTTCGAGTTGGAAATCCTCGTAGCGGAAATCAAACAGATTCCGCCGCTCGGGATTCAGCTTCATGCGTGGTAAAGGGAAAGGCTCCCGCGACAACTGCAGATCGACCTGATCCAGGTGGTTCAGGTAGATGTGCGCATCCCCCAGGGTGAGAATGAAATCGCCGGCCTCAAGCTCGCTGACCTGCGCAATCATCTGGGTCAACAGCGCATAGGAAGCAATATTGAAAGGCACTCCGAGGAAACAATCCGCACTGCGCTGGTACAGCTGGCAGCTCAGTTTGCCGCCAGAGACGTGAAATTGGAAAAGCGCGTGGCAAGGCGACAGGGCCTGTAATCCGGCCGCCGCGTTTTCCACCGGGCTGCGCGATTCGTCCGGCAGCACAGCCGGGTTCCAGGCGGAAATGACGTGGCGACGGGAATCA
>DATDPS010000075.1:0-4213 GCA_035292625.1 Lysobacterales bacterium
GGCGTATATTATATCTGGGACAGATTATGAAGCAGACGAGCAAAAAAACATCCGATCCTGCGTCGCCCAGGCAGCAAAACCGTTGGGATTGGCGGGCCGCCACGAACTTCATCGTGGGTGGCGCCGGCGGCGGTTTGCTGCTGGGCGTATCGCTGGTAGCGCTTGAGCCACTTGCCGCAAGGGCGGCGATCTTTCTGGGTCTGGCTCTGATCGGCAGTGGACTGCTCTGCGTCTGGTTCGAAATTGGACGGCCATGGCGTGCGCTGAATGTTTATCGGCACTTTGCAAGTTCATGGATGACCCGTGAAGCGGTGGCGGCAGCCTTGCTTTTTGCCTCAGGTGGCCTGGCATTATTGACCTTGCAAGCACCGCTGGTCCTGCTGACCAGCAGTCTGGGCCTGGCTTTTGTTTACTGCCAGGCGCGCATGCTGGGGGCCAATAAGGGTATTCCTGCCTGGCGGCAGCCACGCAGCATCCCACTGATGCTGGCCACCGGACTGGCTGAAGGCGCGGGGTTTCTGGCCTGCATACTGGCAATTTCAAATCCGGCGGGCGGCCTTTGGCCCCTGGCCGTTTTGCTTGCTTTGATCCTGTTGCGGGCGCTTTTCTGGAAACGTTTTCTGGCTGGCCTGGCGACCGGCGGCGCACCGGACGGAAGCCTGCAGGTACTGAAGGGAATGGACCCGGGGTTTATGGCATTCGGTCATGCCCTGCCCTTGCTTGCCGTCCTCGGCGCCCTGACGGGAATACCAGGACGGGCAGGTTTGATATTTCTGGCGGGCACCCTGGTCATTGCCTGCGGATGGTGGTTCAAATTCACTCTGGTGAGGCGCGCCGCGTTTACGCAAGGCCTGGCTTTGTTGCATCTGCCGATGTACGGACACGGCGAGACGGATTTGCCCTTCAGGCCGGGATGGAAGGTCGCGCCCGGCCCCGGCACTGGACCATAGGAGAACGGAGGGGAAGCCCCTGTCGAATTGAAATGTACGAAGTGCGAATTCATGGCCGTGGCGGCCAGGGTGCAGTTTCAGCAGCAACGCTGCTGGCGGCGGCCTTGTTGGAGGAAGGCAAGTACGCGGTGTCGATTCCGTCATTCGGGTTTGAGCGACGCGGCGCGCCAGTGGTGTCCTTCCTGCGTTGCAGCGACCAGGAAATTCGCCAAATGACCAATATCTATACGCCTGACTGCCTGATCTGCGTCGATCCGTCGCTGGCCAGGTCGGTCGATATCTTCAGCGGTCTCAAACCGGGCGGCACCCTGGTGCAGGCCACGCACCAGGCGCTGGAAGACCTGGTCATCCCCGCTACCGTTGGCGTCGTTGGATTGTGCAATGCCATCGCTCTCGCGCTGGAGATATTCAAGCGCCCGATCACCAACACCTTGATGATCGGGGCTTTCGCCAGGACCACCGGCATCGTGTCGCTGGACGCACTGAAACGTTCACTGGCAGACTCCGATTTTCGTGATGCCGGTCTCGCCCAGAACCTCATTGCGCTGGAACGCGGATATAACGAGACCACGGTGCACACCCTGTCGCGGAGGGTTGCGGCATGAGCCGGCATGACAGCTATCCGCTGTTTGATCTGCTCAAGGCGAATGTGCCGGATGATCTGTGCCCGGTCGCAACCGAGGTCAGCCCGATGCTCCCGGGCGACTGGCGCAGCATGCGGCCTGTGGTCGACCGCGACAAGTGCGTCAAGTGCGCCATTTGCTGGCTGTATTGCCCGGTACAGTGCGTCGAGGAACATGCAGCGTGGTTCGATTTCAATCTGAAAACCTGCAAGGGTTGCGGCATTTGCGCCACCGAGTGCCCGCATCGCGCGATCACCATGATCCCGGAGGCAACATGAATACCGCCATGACCACCGCCATCCCCGAGATGCCAGACCAGGCGCAGCCGCCAAAGCAGAACGTCATGCAGCAGAACGTCATGAAGCAAAAAGTCATGCTGTGCGAAGGTAACGAGGCCGCCGCGCTGGCCGTGGCCCTGTGCCGTCCCGACATGGTGTCCGTCTATCCGATCACGCCGCAGTCCTCTTTGGTCGAGCATGTCGCCAAACTGATCGCTGACGGCAAGATGGATGCCGATATCGTCGATGCCGAAGGCGAGCATTCGGTGCTGTCGGTGCTGCAGGGCGCGGCCCTGGCCGGTGCGCGGACCTATACCGCGACCTGTGGTCCCGGCCTGGCGTTCATGTTCGAGCCCTATTTCCGCACCCCGGGAATGCGCCTGCCCATCGTCATGTCGATCGTGACCCGCGACGGCATTACGCCGCAGTCGGTCTGGGGCGGGCATCAGGATGCCATGACGGTGCGCGAGGCCGGCTGGGTGCAGGTGTATTGCGAGACCGTACAGGAGGTTCTCGACACCACGATCATGGCCTTCAAGATCGCCGAGCATCACGATGTGATGCTGCCGGTCAACATCTGCCTGGATGGGAACTACCTTTCCTATGGCGCCTCCCGTGTCGAACTGCCCGGCCAGGCGCAGGTGGATGCCTTCATGGGCGTGAAAGACGTCAACTGGCACGTTGCACTGGACCCGTTGCGGCCGATGGCAGTCGACCCGCTCACCGGTGGCTCGGGTGGCAAGGGGCCGTCGAACTACGTGCGCTATCGCAAGGGGCAATGTCACGGCATGCAGAACGCCTTGCGCGTGATCAGCGAAGTACATGAGGAGTGGGCGCAGCGCTTCGGCCGCCGTTTTGCGCCGCTGGTCGAAGAGTACCGGCTCGACGGCGCCGACTACGCAATCATGACCCTGGGCAGCATGACCGGGGCGGCCAAGGATGCCGTCGACGAAGCGCGCAATGCGGGCAAAAATGTTGGCCTGATCAAGGTCAAGACCTTCAGCCCCTTCCCGGTCGAAGCACTGCTCCATGCATTGCAATCGATCCGGGCGCTGGGGGTGGTGGATCGCTCGGTCGGCTTCCGCTGGAACTGCGGTCCGATGTACCAGGAAACCATGGGTGTCCTGTATCGGCTCGGCCGGCAGTTGCCATCGATGAGCTTTATCGGTGGACTGGCCGGCGCCGACATCACCGTGGAGCATTTTCATCGAGTCATCGCAGCTACGGAAAACCTGCTCACGGGTCCGGCCCCAACCGAACCGGTCTGGCTCAACGAGCGCGATTAGGAAAAGCTATGGAACAGACTAAATATCTTGTCGTCGGCAGCAGTCATGCAGCGCTGGAAGCTGTAAGTGCGATCCGCATGCATGATGCCGACGGCAGCCTGATGCTGATGACGCGCGATACCCACCTGCCGTATTCACCCACCGTGTTGCCTTATGTTGTTTCCGGGCGCTCCGCCGTGGACGACATATTTCTCCGCGATGACGGGTTTTTTGCCGCGAACCGGATTGAATTCAAACGTGGCGCGGGATTGAAGACACTGCACACGCAGAGCAACGTGGCGGAACTCGAGGATGGCAGCGAGGTAGCCTATGAAAAAATCCTGCTTGCCACCGGCGCGGCGCCTGCGATTCCGTCCATCGCGGGTATCGATAAAGTGTCATATCACGTCCTGCGTACGCTGGACGATGCGACGCGGCTGAGTGCAGCGATCAAACAGTCCAGACAGGCGGTAGTGCTGGGAGCAGGACTGGTGGGCATGCATGCTGCCGAAAACCTGGTCAAGGCCGGAGCCCATGTCACCATCGTCGAAATGGCCAAGCAACTGACCGATGGCTATTTCGACCCGGTCGCCGCGGCCTTGATCGAAAAGGCATTCACCGACAATGGTGCAAAAGTTCTGACCGGCAGTCGCGCGGTCGGACTTGCGCCCTCGACCCTCGGTACCACCGTCACCCTGGAAAACGGTACCACGCTGGAAGCCGACCTGCTGCTGATCGCCACCGGCGTCAAGCCGAACATGGCCTACCTCGATGGAGACGCAAGCGGCGTGGACCGTGACCGGGGGATTCTGGTCAGCGACACCATGCAAACCAGCGTTGCCAATGTCTGGGCCGCCGGGGATTGCGCCCAGGCCAGGGGCTTTTTCACCGGTGCCCCGGTGATGAACTCCATCCTGCCGGACGCGGCCGCACAGGGGCGCATAGCCGGTATGGCAATGGCCGGCGATTCGGGGCTGAAGGCGTATCCGGGCGGCGTACCCTTGAATACCTATCACTTTTTTGGTTGCCACGCGATTTCCGTCGGTAGCAGCAAGGAGCCGGAGGGTGCAGAAGTGGTGACGCGTTTTGATGCAGCC
>DATDPS010000076.1:0-4108 GCA_035292625.1 Lysobacterales bacterium
CGGAGGTATCAACCTGACCTGGCGCCCCACCGCTGCCTGGTCGGTGGACGCGAGCGCGCGTTATGCCGGTGAGCGCCTGATCACCTCTATCCCCACCGGCGACCTGGCCGACGGCGCCTATCTCATTGCAACCGCGACGGCCCGTTACCAGCACTCGGAAAAGTGGGCAGCCTGGCTCGCCATCGACAATGCTTTCGACACGGACTACCAGGATGCTCCGGGCTTCCCCGCACCGGGATTACACGCCAGGCTGGGTGCCGAACTGCGTTTCTAGCCAGAAACCCGATGAGGCGCGAAACCACGCGTCGATCGAGCGCGAAATTATTGCAACATGGCTTCGATGGCCTCGCGAACGACCGGGAAAGTCGATGACATGGGCATGACCAGTTCAAAGTGGCCCGCATCGGGCGGCACGACCAGGCGTACTTCTTCACCAAGCGCGCGGGCCTTTTCCTGGTAGGCGCGGGAGACGATCAGCCAGCCCTCGTCAAGCGCCCCGTTGATGATGAGTTGGGGGACACCCAGCGGCAGCAGGGCTGCCGGAGAACCCTCCCGGTAACGCTGCGGAAATTCCTCCGGTGTGCCGCCAATCAGGCGCTGTGCAGCGTCGCCACAGGTCTGGTTGCGATAGGTCAGTTCGAGATCTGCCGCGGGTGCCAGGCCGATGACGCCTTTGACCGGCAGCGGGTCCGGCAGGTACAAGGGACTGTCAGGAGGCAGCTTGTGGCGGCCGGCCAGCCACAGCGCCAGGTGGCCGCCGGCAGAATGTCCGACCAGAATGACGCGATCCAGGTCCAGGGCGTGATCCGCGGCCACGTCCCGCAACAGGTCCACACCCCGGGAAACATCCAGGAAGGTACCAGGCCAGCCGCCACCTTCGTTGCCGATGCGGCGAAACTCGAGCGTCCAGGTGGCGACTCCCGAATCGGTCAAAGCCTCTGCCATGGCGCCCAGGTGGCCAACGCCGTATTGCGCCAGCCAGCAACCGCCATGAACCAGCACAACGACTGGAAATGGGCCATCGCCAGAAGGCAACCGGAGGTCGGCGAACTGCAGCGGATCATCACCATACTGGAATCGGAAGTCCGCTGCCGGTTCAGGCATGGCCAGAAGTTCGGCAACACCGGCCACTTTCGGCTCCGTCTGCGCGAGCAGAACGGGGGGTATCGAAGGCGGGAGCATCGCGGTCAGCAGGAGTCGGAGCATGAAATTGTTAATTCCTGGAGGCCTCACAACATTGCCAGGTAGTCCGGCAGCGTGGCCGCCGCCAGAAGCACGGACACGATGAGGCAAAGAACCAGCAGCACGTTTCGCGCCGGGCTCGCCGTATACTGCCCCATCACCGCTTGCCGGTTGAGCAGGTAGATAAGGGCAACCACCACGAGCGGGATGACGATGACGTTCAAACCCATCAGCAGCACCACCTTGAGCATCGCCGGAAAGCTCCAAACCGGCGCCAGCGCACCTGATGCCAGGGTTATCCCGATCAGCAGCCGCCGATACGTCCGGTTGTCGCTGGAGAAAGTCCATTGCTTGTTGAGCATGTCCAGAGACAGGTAGATGACGACCTGCACGCAAATGACCAATGTCGTCAGCGCCGCTATGAACAGGCCGATGGTGAAGATCATGGGCCCGATGAAACCGATGGATTCCGGGAACGCCACAGTCAATACCTGACCTGCCTCGTGCACGGTCTCGATGTCCGCGTGATTGGGCAGTGGATACAGCGCAAAGCCACCGGCAATCAGGATGAACATGGCGTACCCGCCGAAGATCACGCCGAGATTGACGATGGATTTGCGTAAATCCTGCTTCAAGTTCAAGGTTCCCGTGCTCGCATCCGAGCTCAGGTAGGGCATTGCCAGCAGTGCACCAGGCGCTATGGCACTGCCGACGATGGCGATAATCGTGGCGGTGCTGAGCCTAACGGTATCCCGCCCCGGCGCGGCCAGATCCTCAGGGATCTTCGGGATGAAACCCGCCAGGATATCGCCCGCTTCGCCGAAACTGCGCAGCGCGATAAGCAGAAAACAGAAAAACATCATCACCATCATTGCGGTCATGGCTTTTTGCATCCGGTCATAACCCTGGGCAAGCACCAGCCAGAGGACGAAGCCTGCAAGAACGACCGAGGTGACAAGCTCGATCAGCACGTAGTTGTCGATCTGCGTTTGCGCTGTACCCAGGCCCGGTGGGTGCATTCCGAACAGGGATAGAAGCGCCGAAGTCATTATGGAAAACTGACCCATGGCAACCAGGAAGTGAATGGGCACGTTGATCAGCAGGAGCAGCCACGCAATCGATGGGTGAACGTGGCGTCGCACAATCGACAGCATTCCCTCGCCGCGGTTGATGCTGCCAATGCGCGAAGAGGAATCGACTGCCACGATGAAAAGTGGCAGCATGAACAACACGACCCAGAGCAGATCGTAGCGAAACCAGGCACCGGCCAGGATCAGCGAGGCGACCGCCCCGGCACCCATTGTTCCTGCCGCGATGACGGCTGCCGGGCCTACGAGACCGCTAAAAAGTTTGAGTATCCATTTCATCCGTTGTGTGCTCACGGTTAGAGGAAGTGGGATTCGCACCGGGCTGGCCGGTCGGGGAATTCTACAGCCCCGTCAAGGCGTGGTGCTTCGAGTTGCGTTGAAAGCAACACAGTGACGTATCATGCGCTATGTAACCGGCACGCCATCGTTGTAACCTTAGCCGTGAAACGGCCGGAAAGCTTTACTTGCGTAGCGGGATATTGGCATGAAAACCATTAACTTCAAACGCATCGATCACGTCTCACTCACGGCGGCGGATCTGGATGCGACGGTAGATTTCTACACCCGGGTGCTGGGCGCCGAAGTGGCATATCGCATGGGGCCGTTCGATGCCGCCGAAATCCCCCTGATGCCGGATGGGCGGGACTGGACCGCCGCGCACATCAATGTGCCGGGTGCGCGCCTGAGAATCGTCATGCTCAAATTGCCGGGCGGGTTGGGCATGGAAATTCATGCCTATGAGAAGCCGTTCGATCCCGCGCAGGCGCCACCACGGAACTGCGACGTGGGCAGTCGCCACCTTTGCCTCGAGGTTGATGATATCGATGGGGCGATCGAATTACTCGAAAACAACGGTTGCAAGGCGATGGCGGGTTCGATCGACATGCTGGACGGTCCCTGTCCGCCTTCGCGGTCGTGGTACGTGCTCGACCCGTTTGGCAACCAACTGGAATTGGTTGAATATCATTAAACCGAATTCGGAGGCCCCAGAATGACCCGCGAAGCTGTTAACCCTGTCTCCCTTTACGGCAGCGTTCAATACGGTTTCTCGCATGCGATCAAGTCCGCAGGCGGCACGACCATCCACTGCGCCGGGCAGGTTGCCTGGGATAAGGATTACAAGGTAGTCGGCGCGGGGGACGTCGGCGCCCAGGCGCGCCAGGCCCTGAAGAATCTCAAGGCTGTCCTGGCGGCTGCGGGCGCGACGCCGGCGGACGTGGTGCGGATCCGCACCTATGTGGTCAATCACAGTCCTGAGCTTCTCGGGCCGGTCGGTGAGGCCCTGGCGGAGTTCTGGGGCGACGTGATCCCGGCAGCGAACACGTGGATCGGTGTGCAATCCCTGGCGCTGCCGGACTTCCTGATCGAAATCGAAGCGACCGCGCAGATCGACTGACGGCCTGGCCGGCCATTTCTTTGCGACCATCACGGGGGCTTGCCCCAGGTCAGCTCCACCACAGGACAGGCCGGGGAGAATTTGGCGAAAGCGATGGCGGACTATGATATCGCGGTCATTGGCGGCGGCCTGATCGGCTGCGCGTCCGCCTATTACCTGGCGAAATCCGGCGCCCGGGTCGTGGTCCTCGAACGCGGCCAGATCAACCAGGGCGCGTCGGGCCAGAACGCCGGATCGCTGCACTTCCAGCTGGAACACCGCCTGATCCAGGACACCGAGCTACGGGCCAGGGAGCTCGAGTACTTCGTCGGGCTCGCCCAGTTTGTCATTGGCTTGTGGCAGGGCATCAACCGTGAACTCGGCTGCGATACGGGGTTGCACATGAATGGCGGGTTGATGGTGGCCGAGACACCGGACGAGATCGCGCTCCTCGAACGCAAAT
>DATDPS010000077.1:0-18063 GCA_035292625.1 Lysobacterales bacterium
CACCCGCATGCTAACAGCACCCCGGCCAGGAGCCAAACCAGTGGCTCGGGAACAGTCCAATTGAGTCGACCACGCTTTCAGATTACCCTTGTCCGGAATGCCGGCCGGGAAACAAAAGTGAACCGACGCACCAGTGCAGCAATGCCAGGCTTTCTGGCTCGCAGTTTTTTACTCATGGTCTTGATCGCGAGCCCTGCGTTCGCGGCGAAAGCGCTGCTGGAATTGCCTCCGGGTGTCTCTACGCACCCTGACAGCCGCGCACCCATCGAGCAGCTTTACGCCGCTTATTCGCGGCTGGCCGAGCTGGGCTGGAGTCTCGATGTCATCATCCAGTCCCAGCCACCAGGCACCACCTACGCACTGCCCATCATCGCGTTGCGCTCACCGCGCAATGGGCCGGCCGCCTGGTTCATATCAGGCATTCACGGCGAGGAAACCGCCGGCCCCAATGCACTCGCGGCTGCAATCGATGACCTGGCGGCGCTTGGCGCGCAGGTTCCGGTGGTGGTCCTGCCCCTGAATAATCCGCATGGCTACGCGCGCAACTGGCGCTACCTCAATATGCCCGTCTACTCCGACAGTATCGACGGCAACAGTGTCGGCGATTCTTCGCATTTGCTGCCCGAGCCCGGGCAAGCCGGCAAGTCCCGGGCCATGGCCGCGTCCAGCCCGGAAGCCGATGCCATCACCCGCTATGTCCTCGCACAGTCGTCCCTGTATCCGCCGCGTTACAGTATCGATCTGCATGAAGACGACCTGATCGATGAGGGCTATGTCTATTCCCAGGGCCAACTGGGCGCTGCGGATCCGCTGGCGATCGAGGCCGTACGCGTGCTGCGGGAAAATGACATTCCACTCAAGATGGACGGTCAGACCCGCTTTGGGGAAGCCGTGGACAACGGGATCATCGGCCCGGTCACCGACAGCTCGATCGATGAATTGATGAGCAGCGACGTGGTGGTCTTTGAAGGCCAGCTGCGCCAGGGGCCTGGCGCGCGTACCGTGCTGGTGTTTGAAACTCCGGCGCGGGGTGCGGCCTTTATGCAGCGAAAAGCAGCCCACCTGGCCCTGATCCGCCGCCTGGCAAGCCTCATCGCGGCCGCGGAAAAACAATAGGTGCGACAGCTGCTCATTCTCAAGTTCGCTCTGCTGGCCGGCGGCGTGTTGCTCACCAACCACTTCTTCCTGGGGCAACTGGCCCTTTTCGTCAAGCTCGATCTGTACCACTGGCTGGCGGTATTCCTGCTCATTTGGGCAGCGGCCGGAATTGCCCTGTTTTACGTCGCCTTCACGCCGCGAAAAGGCGCACGCGTCACCTGGGCCTTGCTGCTTGGCCTCTCGACGCTGGCCGGGGAAACGTATTTCCAGGTCGTAGGAGATCGGTTGACCATCGGGGCGCTGGATGCGATGTGGGATCCCGCGATGCTAAACCTCGAGACCGTGGCGTTTTACGCGCGCCAGGCCGGGCTTGCGCTGCTCTATACCGCGGTGTTGCTGGCAGGCCTGATGATTCCGCTGCCGCTGCCCGCCATACCCAGGTGGCGCACACTGGTGCTGTCACCCCTGGCTCCCTGTTTCCTGATCGCTGCAGTGATCGTGTACGATGCCGCCTCCACCGGGATCGAAACCCAGGGCCTGCCCAGCCAGTTTTACAACCTGAGCCTGCTCACCCTCCACCCCTTGAGCGCCCCGCCACCGACAGAAACAGCGGAAGTCGATATTCCCCTGGTCCGGCCTCCCGCCGCGCGCCACGTGGTGCTGATCGTCGATGAGAGCGTCAGCGGGGACTTCATCGATGTCAACGTGGAACGCGGGACGACTCCCTACCTTCTCACCTACCCCGCCGGCATGGTCAATTTTGGCCTGGCGACGGCCGCCAGTACCTGCAGCAATGCCAGCAATGCCATCCTGCGGCTGGGCGCAAAACCAGAATTGCTGGGCAGCAGGAAGTACTCCCCGTTCGCTAACCCATCGGTCTGGAAGTACGCGAAAAAAGCTGGATTTGAGACCAATTTCGTAGACGCCCAGCGCCTCGCGGAGAGCGGCCAGAACTTCATGTATCCCGCCGAACTCCGTTTGATCGATCATGTGCTTACCGTACCGCGCGGCACCCCCGCGGCGTCGCGGGATTTTGAGGCGCAAAAGCTCGTGCAGGAAGTGCTGTCACGACCAGAACCGCAGTTCATTTATGTCAACAAGCAGGGCGCGCACTTTCCTTACCAGAACTGGACGCCGGAAAATGAAGCCCTGTTCCTCCCGGTGATGCAGTCCAGGGAAGCCATCGGCAACCGCGAGCGTCTGGTCAATTCCTACAAGAACGCGATCCACTGGACGGTTGACCGGTTTTTTGAGTCGCTCCTGCCGCGCATTGACCTGACTGACACGGTGATTATCTACACCTCCGATCATGGCCAGAATCTGCTGGATGATGGCTTGCCGGTCACGCACTGCCGCCGGCTGGGAGTGCAACTGAATGAAGCAGTAGTGCCGCTGCTCACCTGGACGGAAAACCAGGCTTTGCACCAGCGATTTCTGCAGGCCGCGAAGATGAATTTTGGCTCCGTTTCACATTTCGAAATTTTCCCTGCCCTGCTCGATCTGTTTGGCTATGATCCGGCCATCGTGCGGGACCGTTACCACCAGAGCCTGTTCGAACGCATCGACCAGCCGCTGGGGTTCATCTCCGGACCCGTCACCGGCCGCTTCGGCAGGAAGCCGTTGTGGAATTCAAGGGATGGCCTGCACCAGCAGACCCGGTGAACACATGAACACACCCAACTTACACTGGAATGTAGGCAGCCTGACCGAGCCCTTGAGCGGGCGCCACTGGGATCCGGCGGAGATATGGCGCCAGGTGCACATGCGCGAAGTGGTCTTCCTGGCCGACGGGATCGAGCCCGGCGACCGCGTGCTGATCCACTTTGGCAACAGCCTGGAGTTCTTTGCCGAACTGCTGGCCATCTGGCGCGTGGGTGCCTGCGCCATTCCGGTCGATGCACGTTTGACCCAGTTTGAAGTGGAGAAACTCGCCGCCGCGGCGCAGGCGCGCTTCAACGTGGTCGACGATGCAACGCCGGCAAGCACGGCAATGGCCGCTGCCGCAACCGCGCTGCGGCACACCTGTGACCTGCCGCGCACCGTCCTGGAAAGCCGCGCAGGGAATCCTCCGGCTCCCTGGCCACGACTGGATGACGACGCGCTCATCCTGTTCACCTCGGGCTCCACCGGCGAGCCCAAGGGCGTGGTACATACGCACCGCTCCCTGTTGGCGCGCTGGTCGGCATTGCAACAGAACCTGGGGCTAGAAGCCTACCGCCGCAGCCTGTGCCTGCTGCCCACCCACTTCGGCCACGGCCTGATCTGCAACTGCCTGTATCCCTGGCTGGCTGGTTGCGACCTGTTCATCGCGCCACCGTTCAAGGCCGACCTGGTGATGCGTTTGGGGGCACTGATCGACTCGCAGCGCATCAGTTTCATGTCGTCCGTTCCTTCGGTCTGGAACCTGGCCCTGAAAACTGCCCCGCCACCGCAAAGCGGATGCCTGCAGCGCGTTCACGTCGGCTCCGCGCCGCTCTCCGAAAATAGCTGGACGCGGATCCAGCAATGGACCGGCACGCGGGAAGTATTCAATGCCTATGGCATTACCGAGACCGGTAGTTGGGTGGCGGGCACCAGCGGGGAGCCTGTCGTGCCGGAAAGCGGGCTGATCGGCCGGCCCTGGGGCGCCACCATCCGGGTGGTCGAAAACGTCGCGGATGATGCAAGCGGGACGCCGGGCCGCTGGTGCGAACCTGGCGAGACAGGTATGGTCTGGCTGCAGACACCTGCCTTGATGAAAGGCTACTTCCAGCGCCAGGACCTGACCGATGCCGCCGTGCATCGCGGCTGGTTCAAGACTGGTGATATCGGCCTGCTGGACGAGCGTGGCCGGCTATACCTCAAGGGCCGCGAGCGCGATGAAATCAACAAGGGCGGGCTCAAGGTCTTCCCGGCGGACATCGACGAAATCGTCGAGCAGTACCCAGCCACCCGGGATGTCTGTACATTCGGCTTTGAAGATGATTTCTACGGCGAGAATGTTGGCCTGGCCGTGGTACTGGAGAGCCCGGGTGATGAAACCGTGCTCGGCCTGTACGATTGGCTGCGCGGGCATCTGGCCGAACACAAGCACCCGGTGCGCTGGCACCTGCTGGAGGAAATCCCGCGCACCAGCCGCGGCAAGATAAATCGCGATTCGGTCCGGCGGGCCTGCATGTCCGCAGCGCCATTCGACCTGCGGCAACTGCTGCGCCGCAGAGAAACGGGGAATAACTGATCATGGACCGACTGCAGAATCGCGCCGCCCTGCTTGAATTCCTGAACTCGGTGGCAAAGCCTGGCCACACCATCGAAGCCTTCGACGACGAGGCCAACCTGGTCCGGGCCGATGCGATCGATTCCTTCGCACTGATCCAGATCATCTTCTACCTGGAGCAGAAGCACGGCCTGGACCTGCGAGCTCTTGGCATCGACCCGGCGGATCTCGTTTCCATCGGTGGCATGCTGGCGGCGATTCAACGCGCCGAAGCGTGAGCGTCAAATTGAGCCAGTGGCATGAAAACGAGCGGCTGCTGCTGTGGGTGCAGCGTGTTCCCGGCCGCCTGGCCCTGTGGGCCGTCGCGTCCGCCTTGCTGCTGTGGCACGGCAGCAACCTCACCATGCTCGCTGCATTGAGCGCGGTGATGCTGCACCCCGCCGGGCGGCGGCTCTATCTGTCCTTCGCCGCGGTCGGCATGCTCACGTCCCGCTTCCTGGAACTCCCGGACCTCCCCCTGTCGATCGCGGCGCCATGGCCATGGCTGCCTGTGGTGCTGGCGGCCGCGGCCGGCACGTGCCTGCTTTATCTGGCCTATATCCTGGCGCAGCGGTATTCGTCCTGGCCCACCGTGGTGCAGCGCCACCCGGTGTTGGCGGTGCATGCGGGGGCATGGCTTGCAATGTCGGTCAGCACGCTGCCCTGGTTCGGCGCGCTCAGCCTGGTGACGTACTTCACCTGGCGCTTCAGCTACCTGGCGGCCTCAGCCAGCCGGGGCAAGCTGGCCGGTACACGCTTCCGTGACCATCTTTTCTACCTTATGCCGGTTTATGGCGGCACCACGACACCGTACGGCAAAGGCCTGGATTTCCTTTCGCGGCACGAGGCCACCGACGCGGCAGCCATGGCCCGCTCGCAACTGGCCGGCATCAAGCTGCTGCTGTTGGCCGCGGTGTGGATTTATGCGCTCGAGTTGCTGGATATGGTCATCTTTGGTGCTACGGCCAAACTGCTGGCCGGATGGCCCACGGCCTGGATGGGCGGATGGACCCTGGGCTGGCCGCGATTGAAAGCGCTCGTAGCGCTGGGTGCGTACCCGGCCTGGCCTATCGGCTGGGCAACCGCTTACCTGGAACTGATCCGGGCCACCCTGGTGCTGGCGGTCATGGGGCATGTGATCGTCGGCTGTTTGCGCCTGCTCGGCTTCAATGTCTTCCGCAATACCTACAAACCCCTGTTGGCCGAGTCGGTACTCGAATTCTGGAACCGTTACTACTACTATTTCAAGGAACTGCTGGTCGATTTCTTCTTCTACCCAAGCTACCTACGGCTGCGCGGACTCAGCCCGGCTGCGCGCATGTTCGCCGCAGTATTCGCCGCGGCCTTTCTGGGCAATATGTACCACCACCTGCTGATCCAGCCTGAACACCTCATTCATTTCGACCTGGCCCGGCTCTGGGCCAGCTGGAGTCCCAGGCTGGTCTATTGCTTCCTGCTGGCACTGGGCATCTGGGTTTCCATGCTGCGGCAACAGAAATTGCGTGCCGCGGGGGGAGCAGTGAGGTACGTTGTGCGCCTGCGCCGCATCGCCGGTGTCTGGACGTTCTTCGCTATCATCCAGATCTGGAACGTCAAGCACGCCGGGGTCAGCATCGGTGACTGCACGGCTTTTTTTCTGTCCCTGTTCGGAGTTTGAAGCGGCTCAATTCAGGCTACATTTGACGATCATCTTCTGACACAGACGATAGGGCTGCGCAAACCGGATCCTTCCTGCACTATGCGGGTTAGAATACTGCAGCATAAGCCGACCGCCGCACCATCGGGGACAGACGCACGACGATGACACCAGCGCCGCTGAAAATCTGCCTCGTCAGTTCAGAGCTGGCGCCTTTGGCCAAAACTGGCGGGCTGGCGGACGTTACCGCCGCCCTTGCAGCCTACCTCGATGGCCAGGGCCATGACGTCCGGGTGCTGATTCCGTTCTATTCTTCCATCGATACTTCGGCGCTGCTGGTGACGCCGGTCGATTTCCTGCAAAACCTGCCGCTGCAGCTCGGCAGCCACCGCCTGCGCTATTCCATCGACACGGCACGAATACTGGCCAATGGACAGGATATCTACCTGCTGCGCTGCCCGGAACTGTACAACCGGCCTGGCATTTACACAGCCGGCGCCGATGAGCACCTGCGCTTCATCCTGCTGTCCCGCGCGGCCATCGAAATGTGCCAGCACATGGGATTTACCCCGGACATTTTTCACTGTCACGACTGGCACGCGGCCCTGGTCCCGCTGTATCTCGCCACGCTGTATTCCTGGGACCGTCTGTTCGACCACACCCGCACTGTTTTGACCATCCACAACATCGGCTACCAGGGCGTGTTCAACGCCAGCATCCTGCAGGACATGAACCTGCAGGAGTACCGGGAGAAACTGCACCAGGACGATTTGGCGCTGGGCCGCATCAATTTTCTCAAGACCGGAGTTCTGTATGCCCGGCTGCTGACCACCGTAAGCCCCACCTATGCCCGCGAGATTCTCAGCCCCGAGCATGGCATGGGCCTGCAGGACCTGCTGCAACAGCGGCGTGATTCCCTGGTCGGAATTCTCAACGGCGTGGATTTTAAGGAATGGAATCCGCGGGCCGACGACCTCATTCCCTGGTCCTTCGACGCCCGCAGCATGTCCGGCAAGAAGCAGAACAAGCTGGACTTGATGGATGAACTGCAACTCGACAGCAGCGATGACATGCCGCTGGTCGGCATGATAACCCGCCTGACCTACCAGAAAGGCATCGAGCTGGTGCAAAAGGTCGTGCCCGCACTGCTGCAGCGGCGGCGCTTTGCCCTGGCCGTGCTGGGCAGCGGCGAGCCGCGTTATGAGCAGTTTTTCAGCTGGTTGCAGCAGCGCCACCGCGACCGCGTGTGCTACTACCGCGGCTTCAACAATCGCCTGGCGCACTGGATCGAGGCCGGCAGCGACATGTTTCTGATGCCGTCACGATTCGAGCCTTGCGGCCTGAACCAGATGTACAGCCTGCGCTACGGCACGGTGCCCATCGTGCGCCGCACCGGCGGCCTGGCGGATTCGGTGCAACTGTTCGAGCCGCGCAGCGGCAGCGGCACGGGTATCGTATTCGATGACTTCAACGACATCGCTTTGGACTGGGCGCTCAACTCCGCCCTGGACCTCTACCAGGACAAAAAATCCTGGCGCAAGCTGGTGCGCAATGGCATGGCCGTGAACAATTCCTGGGAGCAGCAAGGCAAGGTCTACGTCGATCTGTTCCGGCGCCTGCTGGAGTCTTAGTGCGAACACACCATAAGCAACGAGCAAACGCATGAACGTCATTTTCATCGAACCCTGCTTCCCCCATAACCAGAAGGAGTTCGTGCGCGCTTTGCACCAGGCGGGCGCCCGGGTCATCGGCATCGGCGAGCGGCCGGCGGAATACCTGTCCGACGAGCTCAAAGGCTGGCTCAGCCATTACCTCCAGGTGCAGTCGGTGGTGCATGAGCCGTCCCTGCTGCAGGCAGTGCAGCAGGTACAGAAAAAACTCTGGGTCGACCGGCTGGAAGCGACCGTGGAAGCCCACATCATGGCCGCGGCCAAAGTGCGTGAAGCAGCTGCTATCCCCGGCACCTCGGTGCGCACTGCCTACCTCTGCCGCGACAAACCCGCCATGAAGGAGGCATTGCGCAAGGCCGGTATACCCTGCGCCCAGTCCACCCGTGCCGCCAGTCCCCAGACCGCGCGGGAGTTTGCTCACGGGGCCGGATTTCCATTGATCGTCAAGCCGCCCGCGGGTGCCGGCGCCTCCGGCACCTGGAAAGTCCGCGATGCAGGAGAACTGGAGCACGTCATTGTCGAGTCGGGCCTGGCCGACGGTGCTGAACTGGCCATCGAGGAATTCATCGAAGGCCACGAGGGTTTCCTCGACACCCTGGCGATCAAGGGCGAAGTGGCGCATGAATTCATCACGCATTACTACCCCAATGTCCTGACCGCCATGCGTGAACGCTGGATTTCGCCACAAATGATCACCACCAACCGCATCGAGGCCAAGGGTTACCATGAGGTGAGGCAGATGGCGCGGGATGTGATTCGCATCCTGGACATTGGCACTTCCGCCACCCACATGGAGTGGTTCAGCGGGCCCAGGGGATTGAAATTTTCCGAAATTGGCTGCCGTCCTCCGGGCGTGGGCCAGTGGGATGTGTACAACGCCGCCAATGAATTCGACCTCTACGCGGAATGGGCCAGCGCCCTGGTGCACGGCCGGCCGCAGCAGGCTCCGTCGCGGCGCTATGCTGCCGGCATGATTGCCCTGCGGCCATCACACGATGGGCGGATTACCGGCTACTCCGGCCTGGACGCGATAAATAAAGCCTACGGTGATTGCATCGTCGCCTCGCACCTGCCGCCGTCCGGTACACCCACGCAATCGTTTGAAGGGGGATACATGGCCAATGCCTGGATGCGCGTGCGCCACACCGACTACGACACACTGCGGCAGATCATGAACACCATCGGGGAAACGGTGAAAGTCCACGCCGCATGAGCTCCGGCTGTTGTGAAGGCTCAGAGGCGGTTTGCAACCCCAACGTCACCACGCCAGTGCCGCACCTGTGCGGGTGCGATCTGATCCCAGGAAAATTTCCAGCGCCACTGCCCCTGCGCCTGTCCCGGAATGTTCATGCGGGCCGTGGTATCCAGCCCGAGCAGGTCCTGCAGCGGGATGACGGCCAGACGGCAGCGCGAGTCCAGCGCCGCATGGATCAGCGCATCCGGCATGGGCATTGCCGGATTACCCAGCGCAGCGAGCACCTGTTGCCTGGCCTCCCCGCTCAATGCACACCACCACCCCAGGCTCGTGTCGTTATCGTGCGTGCCGGTATACGCCACGCCCTGTACTTCATGGTTAACAGGCAAGTGAGGATTGGCGGGGTTGCCGTCAAAGGCGAATTGCAGCACGTGCATGCCAGGCAGGCCGAATGACTTCCGCAGCTCCTCAACCTCGGGCGTGATGATGCCGAGGTTTTCCGCCACCAGGGGCAAGCTGCCCAGGCTGCGGGCCAGGCAATCCAGCAGTTCCCTGCCGGGCACTGCATGCCAGGCGCCGGCGGCAGGCTGCTTGTGCCCGCCGTCGCCTGTTACGGGTATTTCCCAGATGGCGGCAAGGCCACGGAAGTGGTCCCAACGCAGCAAGTCGAAGCGCCGGCATTCGTGCACCAGCCGCTGGCGCCACCAGTCGAAGCCTTGCGCGCGCATCTGGGCCCAGTCGAATACCGGGTTGTCCCAGCACTGTCCCAGTGCGGCGAAAGCATCCGGCGGCACGCCCGCTACATGGGTGGGACGCCCCCGGCGATCCAGCCGGAACAAGTCCGGATGGGTCCAGACATCCGCACTGTCAGCCACCACGAACATGGGCAAGTCGCCGTACAGCAGGATGCCACGCCGTGCAGCTGCCTCGCGCACCCGCTGCCATGCCTGCTCAAAGCGGAACTGCTCCTCCACGCGCCGCGTTATCGCCCCTGCGTGCTGGTTTGCAAAGGTTTGCAGCGCCCCGGGTTTGCGCTGGCGTAACTCTTCTGGCCAGTCCCACCAGGCCTGTCCCCCCCGCTCATGCCGGATGGCCTGGAACAGGGCGTAATCCTCCAGCCAGTATGCGGCCTGCGTCTGGAAGCGCTCCAGTTCCGCGCGATCGATTGGACCCGTCTGGCAGCCGGGTGGAATCAGCGCGGCATTGCCAGCAAAGGCGGAATCCGAACTGTATGGCGAGCCATTGGGACCCACCGGTCCCAACGGCAACATCTGCCACACACTGAATCCGCCGGCGCGCAGGAAATCCATGAAGCGCTCCGCATCGACACCCAGCGTACCCGCAGGTAGCGAAGTGGGATGCAGCAATACGCCGGCACGGCGCCGGTCCAGCAAGGGCGGTGAAACTGCAGCACCGCGATTAACGCTGACGGGGCCGGGAATCAATCTGCGGGCTCCTCCCCGGCAGGCCGCATGGCGCCGGCTGCCTGGCCGGACGCGGCCGCAAACGGCGGCGCACCAACATTCTCTGGCCCACCATTGATGGAATGGGACAGTTCTGCGGGAGGCGCCATGCCGATGAGTTCATACAGGTCGGCCAGTTGTTGCCGGAACAACTCATCGAAAGCGGGTCCATCTTCCAGGCGGTTGTCCTCGCCCAGCCACCAGAACCAGTCCGAAGCTTCGCACACCGCCAGTTGGCGCCAGATGGCATGCACCCAATGCGCCGGGCTGCGGCCCTCCTGTGCCGCCGCCTGGAGTTCCGGTTCCAGGGCGGCATCGACGGTCCGCTTGGCGCCAATGAGTAATTCCCAGGCGCGGTTTTTGGCCGGATCTCCAATCCAGGTGGAAAACGTGCCATGCACCCAGCTGCCCGCAACCAGGCCTGGCAGCAGCCGCGGCGTAATACCCTGCAGCGCCGCGGCAAAGGTGGTCAGGTGAATGTCCGGGTGCGCAGCCAGCCGGGCGTAGAGGCCATGCAGAAAGTCCCAGGCGTTGTGGGGAAAATATTCCCAGGCATTTTCGCCGTCCATGATGATGCTGAGCACTGCGCCACCCACCGGTGCAAATTCGGCGTGGACCTGTTCCAGGCGCTGGATGAAATCGTCAAGTGCTGCATTGGCCGGCAATTTCGAATACTCAAAGCCGATGCGATCGGACAAGCCGTCATCGCGGAAGAAACAGATGAGCGAATCGTCCGGAGCTTCGGTGTCAGTGGCTGATCCATCCTGGCGCCAGGCGTACAATTGCGGCAGGCCATCAGCATCTCCCAGGCTGTTGCACAATACCCGTGTGCCGCTGGCGGTCCAGGCAAAGCCGTGGCGGGCGAGCAAGCGCAGCGTGGCGGCGCTGATCCCGCCTTCGGCCGGCCAGCAACCCGCTGGCCGCCGGCCAAAAGCCCGCCGGAACACGCGCAGCGCTTGCGCCAGGTGCCAGTCGCAGCGCGCCGCGCCACCGGGGTAAACCGCGGCCGGTAATACCACGTCCGGCCAGGCCTCCCGGGCGCAGTTCAAATCCAGCAGCAGGGGCAGAATGGGGTGGGCAAAAGGCGTGACGGATAATTCGACGCGGCCTGAGTCCGCCAGTGCGCGGTAACGCGGCAACACCTGGCCGAGCACTTCGCCCAGCCAGGCCAGCAATGCGCGGCGCTCCTCCAGGGTGAAACCGCTTTCTTTCACTTGCAGGGCCGCTGGCACGCTTGCCTTGCGCAGGGATTCGCCCAGCCAGACCAGCACATACCAGGTCAGCAGGTCGTCCATCTGCTGGCGCGGCAGGATCTGGCCCGCAGCCAGCGCCTGCACTGCCCGTTCATGCAGGCGCGCGTAGGCGGGGAAGCGGTTTTTCATCCTGGCCTCATTGACGCGCAAGAGTGAACGCAACAACGAAGTCATCGCTTCTTCACCCTGGTTTCCAGATGGAAACTGCCCCCCAAGGGCATCCAGGATGGCGTCACGTACCGGCTCACCACGCTGCAGCATGGCCTGGATCCGCACGGGATAATCCTGCAGTTGTTCGATCAGGACCGGGGAGAAATTGACCACCGCGCGGGCGCCCGGGATGGCTTCGAGGTGCGTCGCCATATCGGTGTAATCCTTGATGGCGTGCAGCCAGGTCCAGGGCCGCAAGTACTCGCCCTGATGGCGGTAGTCCGGCTGGTGCATATGCCAGCACAGGATGAGCTTGAGTGGCTCCCCGCCAGTCGTAACAGGCTTCACAGCATGTGGGGACAGACCAGCACGACACCGTCTTCAGTGACCTGGAAACGGCGCGCATCTTCGGCGCGGTCGACACCGATCACGGTGCCATCGGGAATATGGCAATGCTCATCGATGATCGCGCGCGAAATCTGGCAGTTTTTGCCAATGCGCACGTAGGGCAGCACCACCGCGCGTTTCAGACGCGTCCGTTCCTCCACCCGCACATCGGAAAACAGCAACGATTGTTCAACCAGGGCGCCGGAAACGATGCAGCCCCCCGAGATCATCGAGTTCAATGCCATACCCCGGCGATCGCCATTGTCCAGCACGAACTTGGCCGGTGGCGCCTGCTCCTGGTAGGTCCAGATGGGCCAGTCGCTGTCGTAGAGGTTGAGTTCTGGATTGACGTGGATCAGCTCGAGGTTGGTTTGAAAGTACGCATCCACCGTGCCCACGTCACGCCAGTAACTCTGCGCCCGCGTGACCACGTCATTGAAGGGGTAGGCAAAGACCCGGCATTGCTCGATGCTGCCCGGAATGATGTCCTTGCCAAAATCGTGGGTGGAAGTGGCGTCGGCCGCATCGGCCTGGAGAATCTCGCGCAGGTACTCGCGGTTGAAAACGTAGATTCCCATCGAAGCCAAGGCCAGGTTCGGGTTTCCCGGCATCGGCTGGGGATTGGCTGGCTTTTCAGCAAAACGGGTAACCCGGTCGTTGACATCCGCGGTCAAGACACCAAAGCCGGATGCGTTCGCCAACGGCACCTGCACCACCCCGACCGTGATATCGGCATTGTTCTCGGTGTGAAAAGCGATCATCGGGCCGTAATCCATCTTGTAGATGTGATCTCCGGCCAGCACGATGACGTGGTCCGGATGGTGCTGCTGGATCAGGTCGAGATTCTGGTAAACCGAATCCGCCGTGCCCTGGTACCAGCATTCACCCACCTGTTGCTGGGCCGGAACGATCTGGATGAACTCGCCCAACTCGCCACGCAGATAACCCCAGCCGCGGTGGACGTGCTGGATCAGGGAATGGGCCTTGTACTGGGTCAGGACGAATACCTGGCGGATGCCCGAGTTCACGCAATTGGACAAAGGGAAATCGATGATGCGGAATTTACCGCCAAACGGGGTGGCCGGCTTGGCGCGGGTGGCGGTCAGTTCACCCAGGCGGACGCCGCGGCCACCGGCCATGATCACGGCCATGGCGCCGCGCGTCAGGCGGCTGACGAAGCGTCCGGATTTTCGTGGGATCATCATCGATCTTCCCGCCCCCTGCGCAGACTGTGAAATAATGAATCAGGCAATCATTCAATCCATCATACGATCTTACGCTGCGTAAATCAGCACGTTATCCGGAGGAATTTTTCATCAGCAAACCGCCCAACAACTCCCGCCAGGCCAAGGACGCGGAAGACTTTCCGGTTGAAGTGCCTGCTATCGCGGACATCGCCAAACTGGCCGCCGCGGAGCACGGCGATCCCTTTGCCTTCCTTGGGCGCCACCGCAGCGGCCGCGGTGAAGTGGCGAGGTGTTTCATCCCACGCGCCCGCGCCGCCTGGCTGGAAGACGAAAACCGATCCATGGAGCGATTTCCGGATTCGGACCTGTTCGAATACCACGGCGACTGCTCCAGGCTGCCCAACCATCCACTGATCCTGTGGGACAGCGATGAAGGCCAGCGCAAATCCTGCGTCGATCCCTATTCATTTGCACCCGCGCTGGACCCGCAGGCGATGCAGTCTTTCCAGGACGGCACCCACTACCGCGCCCAGGAAATGCTCGGAGCACACGGCGCCGTGCTCGACGGTGTCGCCGGCACGCTATTCGCCGTGTGGGCGCCCGCGGCACACCGGGTCAGCGTGGTGGGGGATTTCAACCACTGGGACGGCCGCTGCCATCCGATGCGCCTGCACCCGGCCTGGGGCATCTGGGAGCTGTTCATACCCGGATTGGAGAGCGGAGCGTACAAGTTCGAAATCCGCACTGCCGGTGGCGATGTCGTGCTCAAGAGTGATCCCTTCGCGCGCCACGCAGAATTGCGCCCGGCCACGGCCAGCCTGGTCCCGGCGCCAGCGCGCCACCAATGGCATGATGCGCACTGGCTGCACCAGCGCGAACGGACCGACTGGCTGGCAAGGCCCGTAGCGGTGTACGAAGCCCACCTGGGTTCCTGGCGGCGCCATGCGGACGGATCGTTTCTTCCTTACCGCGAAATGGCAGCGCAACTGTGCCAGCACGTCCGCTCGCTGGGCTTTACGCATATCGAGCTCATGCCCTTGAACGAGCACCCGCTGGACGAGTCCTGGGGTTACCAGTCCACGGGTTACTTCGCGCCAACCAGCCGCCATGGCAATCCCGATGATTTCCGCGCCTTTGTCGACCACTGCCACCAGCAGGGCATCGGCGTCATCCTCGATTGGGTGCCGGCGCACTTTCCGCGCGATGCCCATGCGTTGGCGGCTTTCGACGGCACGGCACTGTTCGAATACCCGGACCCCTGGAAAGCCGAGCAGCGCGACTGGGGCACCCTGGTATTTAATTACGAACGCACCGAGGTGCGCAGTTTCCTTATCTCCAGTGCACTCTACTGGCTGCGGGAATTCCACCTCGACGGCCTGCGCGTTGACGCCGTGGCCTCCATGCTGTACCTGAACTTCTCGCGCCAGGCGGAACAATGGGCGCCGAACAAATTCGGTGGACACCACAACCTCGAAGCCATCGAGTTCATCCGCGAATTGAACCAGGCCGTACGCCGTGAATGCCCCGGTTGTCTGATGGTGGCCGAGGAATCGAGCGACTGGCACGGCGTCACTTACCCGGTCGAGTCCGGGGGGCTGGGTTTCCACCTGAAATGGAACATGGGTTGGATGCACGACACGCTGAACTATCTGGGCAAGGACCCGATACACCGCAAACACCACCACTACTGGCTGACGTTTGGGCCGGTCTATGCCTTCGACGAAAATTTCATCCTGCCCTTGTCGCACGATGAAGTGGTGCACCTGAAAAAATCCTTGTTTGGGCGCATGCCGGGTGACGAGTGGCAGCATTACGCCAACCTGCGATTGCTGTACAGCTACCAATGGTGCTACCCGGGCAAAAAACTGCTGTTCATGGGCGGGGAATTCGCCCAGGCCAGCGAGTGGGATGCCGGCGCCGGCTTGCCCTGGTCACGCGCAGAGGAACCGATGGCGCGCGGCATCGGCCGGCTGTTGACCCGGCTGAACTTGCTGCTGGCTGCCCACCCCGCCCTGTCGCAGTACGATGGCGATGCGCGCGGTTTCGAATGGCTGGATGGCGAGGACGAACAGCAGTCCGTCATCTGCTTCGTGCGGCATGGCGCCGGCGATTCGCTGGTGGTGGTGCTGAATTTCACCCCGGAACCCCGGCTGGACTACCGCATCCCGGTGCACCAGGCAGGGCGCTACCAGGAGCGGTTCAACTCCGACGCTGCCGAATTCGGCGGTAGCGGGAACTACCCTGCCCTGGAGCTGAATTCCGAGCCGGTGGAGCACCGCGGCCGGCCGCACAGCCTGCGACTGGACCTGCCGCCGCTGGCGGCCGTAGTGCTGGAAGTCGCCCGGGTTGGGTGAAGTACTGGGAACGACGGCCTGGCTTTGACACAATGCCCCCTGCCCCAGGCGAAAAGGAAAGCGCATTGAGCATTGATTCATCAGCCGGCAGCAATGAGGAATTCCAGCGCCTGCAGCAAAGATTGCTGCCAATCTGGAACGCCACGCACGCAAACGATTCGTTTTCGCACACCTCGCTGATCGTGCCTTCGCTCAGCGTCGACCAGGACGAGCTGAGCAAAGTGCAGGGCGCTTCATTTTACGAGGAGCGCCTGTTATTCGCGCTGATCCGCCTGCGTAACCCCAACGCACGACTGATCTACGTCACCAGCCAGCCGGTGCATCCTGACGTGGTGGATTATTACCTGCAGTTGCTGGTGGGCGTGCCCGCGTCCCATGCCAGGCGCCGCCTGCAAATGCTGTGCCTGTTCGACGCCAGCCCGCGGCCCCTGACCGAAAAGGTCCTCGAGCGTCCCCGGGTTCTGCAGCGGCTGCGCGACTGGATCGCCGAGCACGAGCCTGCCTACCTGACCTGCTACAACACCACCATGCTGGAGCGCAGGCTGGCGCTGGAATTGGACATACCCCTCAACGGCGTGGACCCGGTGCTGTTACCGCTGGGCACTAAAACCGGCAGCCGTAAAACCTTTGCCGCCGCGGGCGTGCCCTATCCGGCGGGTTTCGAGGACCTGCATAGCGAAGACGAAATCGTCAACGCGCTCTGTGCCCTGGCGCAACAGCGGCCGGAAATCCGCCGCGCCGTGGTGAAAATCAACGAGGGTTTTTCCGGCGAAGGCAACGGTGTTTTCACCTACCCCGCCGAGCGCAGCGACAGCCAGGCGGTGCGCCAGGCTTTGCAGCAGCTGGAATGGTCATCCGCGCGCGAAAATATCAGTTCATTTCTGCGTAAATACAATCAGATGGGTGGTATTGTTGAAGAAATGATCGAAGCGGAAGAAGTGCGGTCGCCCAGCGTACAGATGCGCATCCGCCCGGACGGCACTGCCGTGCTGGTATCCAGCCACGAGCAGGTGCTCGGTGGAAAAACCGGGCAGGTTTACCTGGGCTGCCGCTTTCCCGCGCGGCAGGAATACCGGTCGCTGATCCAGCAGCAGGCCTTACGCATCGGCCAGGTGCTCAGTGACAAGGGCGTGATCGGGCGCTTTGGCATCGATTTCCTGCTGACCCGGTCGCAGGGTGGTGACTGGCAGTCACACGCACTCGAGATCAACCTGCGCATGGGGGGCACGACGCCGCCTTTTCATGCCCTGGAATTCCTCACTTCGGGCCGGTTGAACCCGGAAACCGGCATGTTCCACGCGCCCACCGGCCAGGAAAAATTCTACAGCGCCACCGACAACCTCAAGTCGCCCGCCTACCGCGGACTGCTGCCCGAGGACCTGTTCGACATCGTCATCCGCCACAACATCCATTACCAGCCGGACAGCGGTACAGGTGTGTTGTTTTACATGATCGGCGCCCTGTCGCAGTACGGCAAACTGGGCATGACCTGCATCGGCAACAGCCCCGCGCAGGCCAGCGACCTGTTTCAACGCACGGTGGCCCTGCTCGACAAGGAGACCGAAAGCGGCGACGCCGAGCACGGTGAACTGGGGCCGCTGTTCGACAATACCGTTACGATGGAGTAGCGCTGCGATCAGTTCCCGACTTGGAGTCGCGGCTTCCACGATGCTTCCAATGGCGATCGGAGTCCCTCTCGAACGCAAGGTTGGGTGGCTCAATGCGCCGGTGTAACAACATCGCCAACGACCAGGATGAAAGCGCCACTTGGAAGCGTGGACGGACATGCACGCTCGATGAAACGCGCAAACGGTCCAGCGCTCGGAATCTGGATAGCCGTGCGCACTCGAAGGTCGTGCACGGGCAGTCCACGGAAAAGGCGCTTGGCTTCGCGCACTGTGTGCCAATGCGCGCCTTGGTAGCCTCCACGGCCGCCGCCCCGGCCCTTCTGCACCCAAAGCAGGCTGTGCCGATTGAGCAAACCGATCGCGAACCGGCGGCGGGCGATGCGAAAGATCTCGCAGACAGCAGTGACCTCGTCCTCAATGAAGCAGAGGGCTGCAATCGACATGACCAAGTCGAAGCTCGCATTCGCGTGCGGAAGGGCACGTGCGTCGGCAACCTGATAGGACGCCCTTCTCGCATCGCGACGCCGCGCGTACTCCACCCACTCTGGGTTGATGTCGACACCTGTTACCTGACCATCCATTGAGGCAGAAATCGCGCGAGTGAAGAAACCAGTGCCACAGCCAACGTCGAGCAGCGATTCTCCCGAGCGGGGTTGCAGGTGCTCAAGTACCAATGCCGCCTCGCGCTGCCCGATCCATCGACCGCGTGGAGTTTCGTACCACCGATCATAGGACTCTGCATCCATTACCGTACCTAAACCACCCAACTACTAATCGACGGTTGTTCGCCGTCTATTCCCGCAGCCC